>DATNDC010000099.1:0-62057 GCA_035607055.1 Polyangia bacterium | reverse complement strand
GGGCGCGCCGCCGCGGGCCATGCCGTAGAGCTGCTCGACCAGGCTGCGGGCGATGGCCACCTCGTCGCCCGGGCCGACGATGGTGAGGTCGTTGCCGCGCGTGTGCAGCTGGGCGCCGGTCTCGCGCTCGATCAGCTTCAGGTTGGCGTTCCGCTCGCCGAAGAGCGCCAAGGCGACGCGGTTATCTTCCAACGTCAGCCGCTCGGTGACCGTCTCGCTCAACCTCTTGCAGATAGCACGCGCCCGGCGGAGGTTCAACGATCCTTCCCGGGACCCCGGACGGGTCCCGCTCCCCCCGCGACTGGCTCGATCGAGCAGAGCTCGTTCGAGCCAAACGCGTATATGCTCCGCGGGTGTCTCAGGAGACGCTCCCCGATTTGACGCCGTTGCCGGGCAAACAGACCGGCGCGGAGGTGACCAAGCTGGTCGGCCTCATGCAGCGCCTGCTGGCCCCGGACGGCTGCCCCTGGGACCGCGAACAGACGCTGGAGACGCTGGTCCCCTACCTGGTCGAAGAGACCTACGAGGTGGTCGACGCGCTGGCGGCCGGCGAGGTCGACGACCACCGCGAGGAGCTGGGCGATCTTCTGCTGCAGATCGTCTTTCAGTCCGAGCTGCGCTTCGCCGAGGGGAAGTTCGGGATCGACGACGTCGCGCGCGGCATCGTCGCCAAGCTGGTCCACCGCCACCCGCACGTGTTCGGGGACGTGGTGGCCAAGGACGCCGACGCGGTGCTGGCCAACTGGGCCAAGCTGAAGGCCAAGGAGAAGGCGCAGAAGGGCAAACACGGGGCGCTCGACGGCGTCCCGCAGAGCGCCCCCGCCCTCTTGCGCGCCACCCGCACGGGCGAGAAGGCCGGCGCGGTGGGGTTCGACTGGCCCGACGCCGACGGGCCGCGCGCCAAGGTCGACGAGGAGCTGCGCGAATTCGACGAGGCCCGCCGCGCCGGCGACCGCGGCGAGATGCAGCGGGAGCTCGGCGACCTGCTGTTCGCCACCGTGAACCTGGCGCGCAAGCTGGGGCTCGACGCCGAGCAGGCGCTGCGCGAGGCGACCGATCGCTTCGCCCGCCGGTTCGGCCACCTCGAACGGACGCTGGCCGGGGAGGGACGCGCCGTGGCCGACGCCCCGCCCGACGAGCAGGACCGGCTCTGGGAGGCGGCCAAGCGCGCGGAAGTTCCCGTAACGAATCGAAAGGGATAAAGTACCGGCGATGCCGAAGCCGACCGCGCAGCCGTTCGACTGGATGGAGCCGCGCCGGAATCCGAACCGTCCGCCCCTCGAGGCGGCCGGTCGCGCGGCGATGTACCGCGCCGAGATCGAGGAGCGCGCGGCGCTGCTCGGCCGCCTCGGCCACCGCCGCGAGCAGGCGCGCGTCCGCCTGCTCGCCAACCTGGCCTGGGATTTTCCCCCCGCCACGCGTCCGCTCAACGAGAAGGACGTCGACGGAATTCTCGACCGCGTGTTCGGTCAGTCCGGCAGCAAGCCCGCCCCCCGCGCCAAAGGAGCCCCCCGATGAAGCAGCTCGCGATCACCCTCTGCACGCTGGCGATGGCCTTCGGCGCCGTCGGCTGCGGCGTCAACGAAGATCTCTACAACGCCACTCTCAAGGATCGCGACGCGCAGAAGGCCAAGCTGGCCGACACGCAGAAGCAGTTGGACCACGAGAAGGCGCAGCATCAGAAGGACGTCGACGCGCGCGACGCGCGGGTGGCGGTGCTCGCCAACAAGCTGACCTCGCTGGGACAGGACGTCTCGCGCCTCGAGACCGAGCGCGGCAACCTGGGCGGTGAGCTCGAGCAGGCCCAGAAGCGCATGGAGGAGCTGCGCAAGGCCCAGGCCCAGGCCGAGGCGCGCGCGGCGCAATTCCGCAAGCTGGTCAGCCAGTTCAAGGCGCTGACCGACGCCGGCAAGCTGCAGGTCGAGATCCGCGAGAACCGGATGATCGTCCGCCTCGGCGACAAGATCCTGTTCGACCCGGGCAAGACCGACCTCAAGCCCGAAGGGAAAGACGCGCTGACGCAGGTGACGGCGGTGTTGAAGTCGCTCCCCAACCGAAACTTCCAGGTGGCCGGACATACCGACAACGTGCCGATCAAGTCCAAGAAGTTCCGCTCGAACTGGGACCTGTCGACGGCGCGGGCGGTGGAGGTCACCAACTTCATGATCGGCGCCGGCATGGAGCCGAAGCGCCTCTCGGCCGCCGGCTACGCCGACCAGTCTCCCGTGGCGCCCAACGACACGTCGGAGAACATGGCCAAGAACCGGCGCATCGAGATCACGCTGGTGCCGAACCTCGACGACCTGCCGCCGATCGACGACGCGCTCAAGGCCGACGCCCCGGCCGCGCCGGCCGCCGCCGCGGCGCCCGCCACGCCGCCGTCCTAGGAGGGCGTTGCCGAAGGCAACGGTGAGCGAAGCGAACGATCCGACATTGCCCCGACGACGTGCCGCCGGAGCGGCGTAGCCGTTGCTGGGGCAATTCGTAGCGCTCGCCACCCGGACCGCGCGCGGCAAGCGCCTGCTCTGGCGCGCCTGGTACCAGTTCCTGGCCGCGCGCTACCCCGACCCGCGCTGGACGTTCATGAACTACGGCTATCGCGCGGCTGACGGCGAGCCCGCGTCCGCGCTGCGGCTCGACGCCGCCGACGAGGAGAACCGCTCCTTCATCCAGCTCTACGACGTCGTGGCGCCGGGCGCGCCGCTCGCCGGGCGGGACGTGCTGGAGGTGGGTTGCGGGCGCGGCGGTGGCGCCGCCTACCTGGCCCGCGCGCTCGATCCGCGCCGCGTGGTGGCGGTCGATCTATCGCCGCGGGCGATCGCGCTCTGCCGCCGCCGCTTCGCCCACCCCCGCCTCTGGTTCGAGGTCGGCGACGCCGAGGCGCTCGGGTTCCGCGACGCCAGCTTCGACGTGGTGGTCAACGTCGAGTCGTCGCACTGCTACGGCCGCTTCGATCTCTTCCTGCGCGAGGTCCGCCGCGTGCTGCGCCCGGGCGGTCACTTCCTCTACGCCGACTTTCGCCCGCACGCGGAGGCCCTGGCCTGGCGGACCGCGCTCGGCGACGCCGGCTTCGCCATCGCGGGCGAGCGCGACCTGCGTCCGGGCGTGGTCGCCGCGCTCGACGCCGACGAGGACCACAAGCGCGGCCTCATCGCCCGGATCGTCGACCGGCCGCTGGGCGGGATCTTCGGCGAGTTCGCCGCCCTGCGCGGCAGCGAGCTCAACGGCGCCCTGCGCGGCGGCGCGCTCGACTACCGCGCGTTTGTCCTCACTCCAGCGTCTCGCCCAGCATCCGTCGAACCTCGGGCGTGAAGGTCCCGTCCGGTTCGTGAACGACGAGCGCTTCCTCGGTCACGAGCTCGCTGACCAAGACCTCCCCCGGAGCTCGCCGCGCCTCGATGAGGACGCGCGACGGCGGCTCGCCCGCGCGCGGGCAGACGAGGCGCTTTCGAACCGGCCAAAGATGACCGTCGAGGAGCGCGCGCGCCAGCTCCTGCGCTCGCGCGGCCGGCAGGATCGCGGCCACGCGGCCTCCCCGCCGCGCGGCGGACGCCGCGGCCTTCACCCACTCGGCGAGCCGCAAGGCGATCTCGTTGAAGGCCAGCGCCCGCTCCAGGTTCGGCGAGGGCGGGCTCGATTCCACCGTCCGGTAGGGCGGATTGGTGACGACCAGATCGAACGACGCCTCGCCGAGCCGGGCGCCGACCGCCCGCACGTCCCCGTCGACGATCTCGAGCCGCTCGCCCCACCCGTTCTCCTCGGCGCCGCGCGCCGCCAGCGCCGCCAGCCGCCGCTGGATCTCGACGCCGACGCCCGTGGCGGCCGGATCGGTCGCCAGCAACAGGAACGACAGCGGCCCGGTCCCGCAGCCGATGTCCAGGAACCGCCCGTACGGCGGCTTGACGAACCCGGCCAGCAACACCGGGTCGAGACTCATGCGGGCGCCGCGGGCGGGCTGATAGAGGCGCACCCGTCCCCGGAGGAGCGTGTCGGCGGTGACGTCCTCGTCGATCACTTCGGCGCGGGGCCGTCGAGACCGTACATCACGAGGCCGGTCGCCAGCTTGGGCTGGAAGTAGGTCGACTTCTGCGGCAGGACGAACCCCGCCTCGCAGGCCGCCAGCACCTCCTCGACCTTGGTGGCGTTCATGAAGAACGCCGCCTGCGCCTCGCCCGCCGCGACGCGGGCCATCGCCTCCGCGGTGTCGTGCGTGTAGCCGAGGTACGACTGACTCTCCATCGCCGCCGCGTCGATCCCCAGGATCGGTCCCAGGATCACCCCGTGCAGGACGGTGACGTCCAGCTTGCGCAGCGCCGGCGGCCCCAGCGCCGACAGGTCGACGATCGACTTGAGCGAGAACCAGGCCGTCCCCTCGCGCGCCGGCACCCGGACCGCGAACACGACGCCGGCCGTCCCCTCGCGCCCCAGCCGTTCCTCGATCGCCTCCGCCGTCGCCTCGTCGCCGTCGACGATGTCGAACGCCGCCGACGCCGCCGCGCGCAGCGCCGCGAAGTCGAACTCCGGCAGGTTGCGCACCAGCCGGTGCGTGGGGAGCACCAGGAGCCCGGGATCCTCGGCGCGCGCCAGGAACATCATGGCGAAGTCGGCCGCCGCGCCGCCGGCCGCGTAGTCGAGCGCCCGCAGCTCGGGCCCGAGGCCCAGCAGGGTCTCGTAGCGGTGGTGACCGTCCGCGATCAGGATCTGCTTGTCGGCCAGGATCCGCGCCAGCTTGGCGAGGGCCGCCGGCTCGTTGAGCCGCCAAAGACGATGGCGCACGCGATCGCTCGTCGTCGCGTCGAGCGCCGGCGCCGCCGCCGCCGCGGCGTCGATGAGCTCGCGCGCAGCCCCGTCGGCGTCGCGGTAGAGGCCGAAGATCGGCGAGGTCTGCGTGTGCGTCGCCCGCATCAGCTTCAGCCGATCCTCCTTCGGCCCGGCCAGCGTCTTTTCGTGCGGCAGGACCACCCGCCGCTCGAACGGCTCCAGCCGGACAGCGGCGAAGAACCCACGCCGGGTGTAGATGCGCCCGGGCGCCGGCGGCAGCGTGAACTGCTGCTCGTAGACGTAGAACGCCGGTTTGGCGTCGGCGCGCAGGATCCCCTCGGTCGTCCAGGAACGGAGAAGGTAGGCGGCCTCGGCGTAGCGGGCGTCCCCCTCCCCGCGCGGCAGCTCCAGCCGCACGACGTTCTGGGGGTGGCGCGCTTCCAGCTCGGCCCGCTCGGCCTCGCCGATCACGTCGTACGGCGGGGCGAGCACGCGGGAGAGATCGCCCACACGCTCCGGATCGTACCGAAGTCCTTGAAATGCAACGATATCAGCCACGGTAACCGCTGATTATCTCACGTCGCGGCCAGCTGCCTGACGGGATTTCGGGCGCGCCACCGGCGGCTCGGACGGCCGCGTTTTTTTGAACCTCTCGGCGCGGCCGGAGTGACTTCCCTTGCGACATGCGTAACCCCCCCTCCCTTCTCATGTGGCTCGGAACGTCGGCGCTCGTTGCCACTCTCGGATGTGCCCAGAGCGAGTCGACCGGCGAGACCGGCACCGGCGGCGCCAGCGCCCAAGGTGGATCGACTGGCGCGACTGGCTCCGGCGGGTCCCACGCGACCGGCGGCACGACCGGCTCGGGCGGCGCGGCGACGGGCACGGGCGGCGCCAGCGCGACCGGCTCCGGCGGCGCGACCGGCACGGGCGGCACCACGGCGACCGGCGGCGCGACCGGCTCGGGCGGCGCAACCGGCTCCGGCGGCGGGACCGGCACGGGCGGCGCCAGCGGCACGGGCGGCGCCGGGGGCAAGGGGGGCGCGACCGGCACCGGCGGTGTCGGCACCGGCGGCACGACCGGCACCGGTGGCACGGGCGGCACGACCGGCTCGGGTGGCACCACGGCGACGGGCGGCACGACCGGCACCGGCGGCAGCTCCTCGTCGTGCGACCTCGGGACCAAGACCACGACCTGGGCGTCCGGGTGCGCCACCGCGACGACGGCGGCCTGCGTGAGCGGCACCTGGACCGACCCCGGCTCGACGACCGGCGATCCGCTGGTCTGCCAGTCGGCTCACTTCGCGGTCCACTCGCCCGCGGGGACGATCACGGCCGCGCAGTGCACGGCGGCGACCGACCAGTTGGAAAACGTGGTCTGGCCGCTCTACTTCGGTAGCCCGATGTTCCTGCCGGAGCCGTTCTGCAAGTCGGCCAGCAAGTCGAAGGTCAGCGTCGTCATCCACAGTGACTACGGCCTCACGGGCGGCTGCTGGGGGAACGGCCTGCCGGGCTTCTGGATCGGCCCCGGCGCCACCGCCGACCACTGGGGGCTGGCGCACGAGTTCATGCATTCGGTCCAGTGCAGCGTCGGCACCGGCCTTTCCTGCGGCCAATCGAACACCTGCGGCTGGATCTACGAGAGCCACGCCAACTGGGCGGCGCAGCAGCAGCCCGAGTACCACACCTCCAACGTCCACTGCTCCGAGCTGTCGATGAACGCGCCCCACCTCTACATGGGCTCGACGCGCGTCCGCTACTGCGACTGGCAGTTCATGGAGTACTTGAAGGACAAGTACTGCTACGCGGCGGTCAACAGCATCTGGCTCAACTCGCCGGCCGGCAACGATCCGTTCAACAACATCATGGCCTCGCGCGGCTGGACCGTCAGCCAGCTCAACGACTTCTTCGGCGAGTGGGCGATGCACAACGTGACCTGGGACTACCAGGACCCGGCGCCCGAGACGACCGCCGGCGGCAACCAGGGGGCCCTCTTCCGCAAGAACTACGGCCTTATCACCGACACCTCGCACACCGACCGCCGCATCCGGATGACCACGCTCGATCCGCTCGACACGAGCGTCGGCACGAACCGGCGCTTCGTCGTCCCCGACGGCTGGGCGCCGCAGCGCTGGGGCTACAACGTCGTGCAGCTCTTCCCGGATTCGGGCGCCAGCACGGTGACCGTCACCTTCCGCGGCGTCATCCAGAGCGGCGCCAACGCCGACTTCCGCTGGGGCCTGGTGGCGACCGACGCCGGGATCACCACCCCGCGCTACAGCCAGGTCGAGAAGGGGACCGACGGCGCCCTCACCTTCTGCGTGAACCCGGGCGAGGCGCTCTTCCTGGTCGTCATGGCCACCCCGTCGGTGCAACAGCACCTCGTGTGGGACCAGCTCTACAACACGATCTATCGCTACCCGTACATGGTCCAATTCACCAACGCCTGGCCGGCCGGCTGGCAGGGCGGGACGCAGGCCGCCTGCCCCTCGGGCCTCTCGCGCGTGGCGAACGGCGGCGGCTGCGGCCCGTCGAGTCTCCCCTCGACCGTCTACGTCGGCCCCTACGCGACGGTGCTGTCGACGGCCACGGTGAGCGGCAACGCCCACATCCAGGATCACGCGACGGTCGTGAAGGGGACCGTCTCGGGCGGGACGATCGGCGCGCTCAGCCTCGTCGGGATGACCTCCAACCCGGCCAACGGCTTCAACGTCAGCGGCTCGGCGACGGTGAAGACCACCTTCATGCCGCTCGGCTTCTTCGAGAGCGGCCAGTCCCTCTCCGGCACGGCGTCGCTGCTCGGGGACGTCGAATTCCGCGGCGTCGGCTTCGCCGAATCGAGCGGAACGTTCTACGGCTACGTCGACAACACCATCACCGCGGCGACCAGCACCACCGACCTGACGACGCCCGGCCCCTACACCTGGCGGAACTGAGGCCGCCTGCGCGCGCGGGCTAGTCTTCGCGGAGCTCGGCGCGCAACGCCCTGAAGAGCGCGGCCGACGCCTCGACCTCTTCCTTGCGGATCGAGATGCTTTCGACGTTGAGGCCGACCGGTAGACCCTTGGCACGCGCGAATCCCAGCACGTCGCGCCAGGTCTCCCGACAGAGCCGCAACGACGTGTCGAGGATGTCGCGGGCGTCGAGCAGCTCGTTTTCCAGCCAGCGCGGAAACGCGATTCCCAACCATTTGAGGAGCTGAAGCGTGGTCGTCGACCCGCAGGGCGAGAAGGTGAAGACGATCGGCACCGGCGCCTGCCCGGTCTGTCGCAGCGCGCGGGCGTAGTCGGAGAGCAACGACTTGGTGGCGGCAGCGTCGTAGACGGCCTGGGTGACGAAGAACCGGCAGCCGGCCGCCGTCTTCCGCACGAGACGCTCATGCTCGTCACCGCGCCGCGCGTGGCGCTCGGCGATCGCGACGCCGCCGATCCACCAGTCAGCCGCGAAGGGGCGGGCGATCCCGTAGGCGTCGGTCAGCGCGAGGCTGCTCGGTGCCCGGCTCGTCGGCGCCCCGACCAGCACCGCGAGCCGTGGCGGCACGAGGCCGTCCGGCCGCGGCGCGGCCAGCCACCGAGAGAGGCTTTCCGGCGTATCGCGGGCGACCGAGCGATAGACGATCTTGGGGATCGACAGCGCGCGCAGCGCCTCGTAGGCGTACACGGCCGGCGGGATCGTGGGCAGGAATGGGAACGGACGGGCGCCGGCCTGACGGTCCGACTCGTCCTGCAGGTCATAGACGATGAGCGCGTCCGGCGCGAGCTGCCGCAACCGGGTCGTCTGCGCCTCGACGATCGCCGCCAGGCGGGCCGGATCCGTCCCCAGCTTCGGCGGCGCCAGCCCGTAAAAACAAAGATCGGGAGCGGGGCTCGCCAGTCGGTCGATCAGGCTCTTCACACGACGAGCCTAGCCCGACGCCGCGGCCGCTCACCATCTTTTGCCAGGGAGCTCCGCGCCCTATGGCTTCGGGACGCGCAGCGTCTTGCTGATCATGCCGCTGCCGTGGAGGACGTAGAGCAGGCTCCAGGGGTGGAGGCGAAACGCGCCGAGCGAGAGCGCGCCGAGCGGGAGGCGCTCCTGCCAGCGGCCCGCGGCGGCGAGGATGGCCAGCGCGACGACCTGGAGCAGGCTGGTCGGGATGGGGAGACCCTCGAAGTGCGTGACCTTGCCGCTCGGGCCGGTGAGATCGGCGGCGGTGACGTTGAAGCGTGCCAGCCGGCTGATGCCGCAGCCGACGAAGAAGACCAGGCAGAGGGCGTCCCAACCGCCGCGCATCCCCGCCGCGAAGGCCATCGCGGCGGGCGCGACCCCGAAGGAGACGACGTCGGCGAGTGAATCGAGGTCTTGCCCCAGCACCGAGCCCTTGCCGGTCCGGCGCGCGATCCACCCGTCGAGGGCGTCCATCACGAAGGCGACCGGCAAGAGGGCCGTCCCCAGCCAGAAGAACGCCCGCTCCCGACCAGCGCAGAAGCGCATGAACGCCAGGATCGCACCCGCCCCGCAGAAGCCATTCAGCAGCGTGACCAGGTCGGCCAGCCGGAAGGTCCGCAGCATCGAGAGGTGGCGAGGCGCGCCCGCGCTCATCGAGGTAAGTCTAGATCCGGCCATCCTGGGCCGTCAGCTCGACCGCGCCGGGGCGGAGGATTTCCACCTCTGCGCCGCGTACGCGCACCAGCGTGCTGGGCGCGCCGCCCGCGGTCGGGCCGCCATCCAGCAGATGGCAGGCCGTCCCGAGCGCGGTGGTGACCGCGGCGGCCGTGGTGGCCGGCGGCTCGCCGGCGCGGTTGGCGCTGGTGCTGGTCACCGGGCCGCCGAAGCGGGCGACCAGCGCGCGCGCGAGCGGGTGCGGCGATTGCCGCACGGCCACACAACCGTCGGAGACCAGCGCCGCGGGGAGCCCGGGGCGGGCCGGCAGCGCGATGGTCAGCGCGCCCGGCCAGTAGCGCCGCATGAGCTCGGCCGCGCGCGGCGGGATGTCGGCGCAGAGGCGGTCGAGCATCGCCTGGCCATCGATCAACATGGAGACGGCCTTCTCGCCGCGCCCCTTGACGGCGCGCAGGCGCTCGAGCGCGGCCGCGTCGAAGGCGTCGACGCCGAGGCCGTAGAACGTCTCCGTCGGATACGCCACCACCTCGCCGCGCCGGAGCGCGGCGACAGCGGCCTCGATGGCGGCGTCGGACGTCAGCGTCAGCTCTTCGTCTCGGCGCGGACTTCAGCGTCGCTCTCGAGGACCTTCTTCTTCCGGGATTCGCGCTCCTCGACAACCTTCGCCGCCAGCACGGTATCCGAGAGCGCCGCGATCTGCGCGGCCAAGAGGCCCGCGTTCTCCGCGCCGTTGACCGCCACGGTGGCCACCGGCATTCCGGGCGGCATCTGCACCGTCGAGAGCAGCGAGTCGAACCCGCTGAGCGCGCCGTTGGCGATCGGCACGCCGATCACCGGGCGCGTCGTGTGCGCGGCGACGGCGCCGGCCAGGTGGGCCGCGCCGCCCGCGCCGCAAATGAACGCCTTGACGCCGCGCCGGACGGCGTCCTTCACGAAGCCGGCCGTCTCCTCGGGCGTGCGGTGCGCCGACAGGACGCGCACCTCGACCGCCAGCCCCAGCTTCTGGCAGATCTTGGCTGCCGGCTTCATCGTCTCGAGATCCGACTTCGATCCCATCATCACGGCCACATCGATCTTGTCGTTGCTCATGCGCTCTTTGTCCCCCGCAGGCCGATGTCTCGGCGATAGTGCATTCCGTCGAACCGGATCTTCTCGATGGCGCCGTAGGCGCGCGCGCGCGCGGCGGTGAGATCGGCGCCGTACGCCGTCACGCCGAGGACGCGGCCGCCCGCGGTGAGCAACCGCTCGCCGTCGCGGCGGCTGCCGGCGTGAAAGACCCGCAGGTCGTCGGCCGGCGACGGCAGCCCGCTGATCGCGTCGCCGAGGCGCGGCGACTCCGGGTAGCGCGCCGCCGCCAGCACCACGCAGGCGGCGACGCCCGGCCGCACGCGCGGCGCGCCGGCCGGCATCGCCCCCGCCGCCGCGCCCGCCAGCCAGGGGAGCAGATCCTCGTCGAGGCGCATCAGCACCGACTGCGTCTCGGGATCGCCGAAGCGGCAGTTCCACTCGATCACCATCGGTCCCCGATCGGGGGTCAGCATGAGGCCGCCGTAGAGCAGCCCGCGGAACGGATGCCCCGCCGCGCCGAGCGCGCGGACGGTCGGCACGAACAGCGTCTCCAGGATCCGCTGCGCCAAAGCGTCGTCGACCAGCGGCGAGGGCGAATAGGTCCCCATGCCGCCGGTGTTCGGCCCCTGGTCACCGTCGTGGACCGTCTTGTGGTCCTCCGACGAGGGCAAGAGCGCCAGACGCGTGCCGTCGCTGAGCGCCATCATCGAGACCTCGCGCCCGCTGAGCCGCTCCTCGATCACCACCCGCGCGCCGGCGGCGCCGAAGGCCCCCTCCGCGAGCATGCGGCGCGCGGCCGCCTTCGCCTCGCGCTTGTCGGCGGCGACCACCACCCCCTTGCCGGCCGCCAGGCCGTCGGCCTTGACCACCACGTTGCCGCGCTGGGCGTCGATGAACGCCTCCGCCGCGGCGAGGTCGTCGAACACGCCGAAGGCCGCCGTCGGGACACCGGCGCCGGCCATCAGGCGCTTGGCGAAGGCCTTCGAGCCCTCGATTTCGGCCGCACCCTTCGAAGGCCCGAAGAACGACAGCCCGGCCGCCCGCATGGCGTCGCCCAGGCCCGCGCAGAGCGCGACCTCGGGGCCGCAGACCACCAGGTCGGCGCGCTCGGCGACGGCGGCGGCGCAAAGCTCGCCGATCGCCTCGGCGGCGACGGGGACGCAGGTGACCTTGGGGAGCGTGGCGATCCCGGGGTTCCCGGGGGCGACCACCAGCCGCTCGCAGAGGGGGCTCTCCGAGATTCGCCAGGCGAGCGCGTGCTCGCGACCGCCCGAGCCGATCAAAAAAACACGCATGTCAGACGCGCATCCTAGTGCCGAAAGTGCCTCTCGCCGATCATGACCATCGCCATGCCGTGCTGGTCGGCGGCGGCGATCGACTCGGCGTCGCGCATCGAGCCGCCCGGCTGGATGACCGAGAGCGCGCCCGCCTTGGCCGCCTCGTCGACCCCGTCGCGGAAGGGGAAGTAGGCGTCGGAGGCGACCGCCGACCCGGCCAGCGGCGCGCGCGCCTTGGAGACGGCGATGCGGACCGAATCGACGCGCGACATCTGGCCGGCGCCGATCCCCAGGGTGCGCCCGTCGGCGGCGAAGACGATGGCGTTCGACTTGACGTGCTTGCAGACGCGCCAGGCGAAGTCGAGATCGCGCAACTCGGCGGGCGTGGGCGCGCGCTGGGAGGCGACCTTGCCGTCGGCGGCGTGGGCCGTGTCGCGGTCGCGCGTCTGGACCAGGAAGCCGCCGGCCACGCTGCGCAGCTCGACCGTCCCCGGCGCGTCGCGGCCCATCTCCGCGGCCAAAAGCCGCAGGTTCTTCTTGGGCGCCAGCTGCGCCAGCGCCTCGGGTGAGAACGACGGCGCGATCACGCACTCGAGGAAGGTCTCGGACAGCTCGCGCCCGAGCTCGCCGTCGACGGGGCGGTTGACCGCCACGATGCCGCCGAAGGCCGAGACCGGATCGGTCTCGCGCGCCCGGCGGTAGGCCTCGGCGACGCCCGCCTCGGAGATGGCGGCGCCGCAGGCGGTGTTGTGCTTGATGATCGCCGCTGCCGGCTCGCTGAACTCGGCGCAGAGCCGCATCGCCGCGTCGAGATCGAGCAGGTTGTTGTACGACAGCTCCTTCCCCTGCAGCACCTCGGCCCGCGCCAGCGACGGACCGGCCGCGGCGACGGCGTAGAAGGCGGCCTTCTGGTGCGGGTTCTCGCCGTAGCGCAGGGCGCGCGCCAGCGTCCCGGAGATCACCAGCGCCTCGGGGAAATCGGCGAGCGGCGCCTCGGGCGTCGACATCCGCCCGAGGTGTGAGGCGATGGCGCCGTCGTAGGCGGCGGTGTGCGCGAACGCCTTGCGCGCCAGGCGAAACCGCGTCGCCGCCGAGATCTCGCCGTCGGCGTCGAGCTCGGCCAGCACCGGCCCGTAGTCGGCCGGATCGACGATCACCGCCACGCGCTCGTGGTTCTTGGCCGCCGAGCGGATCATCGCCGGCCCGCCGATGTCGATGTTCTCGATGATCTCCTCGAACGGCGCGCCGCGCGCCACCGTCTCGCGGAACGGATAGAGGTTGACCACCACCAGGTCGATGGGGTCGAGCCCGGCCTGCTTCATCTCGGCCCGATGCGCCGCCGTGGGGCGCCCGAGGATGCCGCCGTGGACGCGCGGGTGGAGGGTCTTGACCCGGCCGTCGAGGATCTCCGGCGCGCCGGTGAAGTCGCTCACCTCGCGCACCGGGACGCCCGACTCGCCGAGCGCCCGCGCCGTGCCGCCCGTCGACAGAACCTCGAGCCCCAGGGCCGAGAGGCGCCGGGCGAAATCGACCACGCCGGCCTTGTCCGAGACGGAGATCAGCGCCCGCGAGATCTTGGCCAGCTTCTTGTTCGCCACGAGCGGCGTTCTATCACCTTCCGCGGCTATTTTTCGAGCCCCGCGCGCTTTCGCAGATCGGCGATCTCGGCCTTCGTCAGGTCGCGCCAATCGCCCATCTTGAGGCCCTCGAACGAGAGGCCGCCCAGCCGCACGCGCGAAACCTTGAGGAGCGAGTGGCGGATCACGTCGCCGGCCGCCTTGAGCGCGCGCGGCCGCGTCTCGCCGACCACCATCTCGACCCAGCTGTTCTTCTCGGTGACCGCCAGCTGCTCGACGGAGGTCGGCTTGACCGGACGCCCCTCCCAGCGCCACCCGCGCGCGAGCCGCTCGACGTCGTTGTCGCCGATCAGGCCCTGCAGCTTGAGATGGTAGGTCATGGCGACGCGCCCCCGCGCCAGCGCCTGCGCGAGCGGACCGTCGCTGGTCACCAGCACCACGCCCTCGGCCGGGAAGTCGAGCGGCGCCGCCACCTGCCAGCCCGGCTCGGCGTCGCGCAAGTAGCGCCGCAACGTGGGCCGGGCGCCGCTCGGCGCCAGCGTGGCGAGACAAGCGCGCGGCTTGAGCACGAGCCGGTAGATCGGCGCCTCGATCGTCACGCGGCGCCCGTCGACCTCGACGCGGTCGCGCTCCCGCACAATCGTCCCCAGCGTGCTCACCGCCTCGCCGTTGACGCGCACGGCGCCGCTGGCGATCAGCTGCTCGGCGCGGCGGCGCGAGGAGACGCCCGCCTGGGCCAGGAACTTCTGGAGGCGCACGGGCGGCTATCCGACCGTCTTGTCGTCGCCGCCGAGGTCGGCCGCGGGGCCCTCCTCGGGCGGCGGCGCCGTGGCCTTGGTCGCGGCGGAATGGGCCCGATCGAGCTCGCCGAGGAGCTCGTCCTCCTCCTCGGGATCGGGCTCGCGCAAGGGGACGGGCCGCGGGGGCGGCGCGGCGGCCGGCGCAGCCGCCGCCGGCGCGACCGCGTCGACCTTGGCCTTTTCGGCCTCGCCGAGCTCGTGGAACTCGCGCAGGGTCGGCAGCTCGGTCAGGTCGCGCAGGCTGAAGGTGCGCAGGAATTCCGGCGTCGTCCCGTAGAGAATCGGCCGCCCAACCTCCTCCTTCTTCCCGATCATTCGCACCAGGTTCCGCTCGAGGAGCGTCTTCAGCACCGGGCCACAGTCGACGCCGCGGATCTCGTCGATCTCGGGGCGGGTGATCGGCTGCCGGTAGGCGACGATGGCCAGCGTCTCCAGCATCGCGCGCGACAGCCTGGGCGGTTTGCCGGAGAGGATGCGCGACACCCAGGCGACGTTCTCCGGGTTGGTGCGCAGGTGCCATCCTCCCGCCACTTGCACCACGTGCACGCCGCTCTCCGCGCGTCGCTCCCGCAGCTCCTCGAGCGCGGCGGTGAGCTTCCCCCCGTCGCGCTCGCCGACCAACCGTTTGAGCTCGTTCAAAGTCAGCGGGCGATCGCTGGCGAAGAGCAGGCTCTCGATGATGCTCGCCAGTCGGCCCGGCGCGACCGCGGGCGGCGGCTCGGGCGCGGCCTCCTCCCCGGCCGTGAGGGTCTCCTCCCCGCCGGTGAGGGTCTCCTCCCCGGCCGCGAGGGTCTCCTGCTCGGGAGCGCCGGCCTCGGCCGCGCGCTCCCCGTGGCTCATCGAGGCGGCGGCCAGCTCGGCCAGCTCGTGCTCGCTCCCCACGTTCGTCGGACCATCCCAGGTCTCATCCGGCTGCGGCCCGAGCTTTTCCACGAGCTCGGCGGGTGCCGGCCCCACCTGGGTATCGGGCTCGGCCCCCCCGAAAGGCTCCTCCGCCGATTGTTCCGCCGATTGTTCCGCCGGTTGCCCCGGCGTGACGGTCGGGCCGGAGAGATCGGGGCTGGTCAGGTCCGCTTCGGCGGGGCCCTTCACCACCCCGCCGGCGTCGTGCTCGCTCGTCTTCTTACGTTTGCTCATTCTTCTGCTCATTCTTCTCTTCGACCGGAGCTTCCTCGCCTTGGCCTTGGCCTTGGCCTTGGCCCTGGCCTTGGCCTTGGCCTTCGCCTTGGATCTCGGCGGAGGTCGTGGCCGCCGCCTGGCGGGCGTCGTCGATCGAAACGCCGGCCGCCTGGGTGATGAACAGGGTCTCGCCATCGGGCGACTGCAGCACGCGCACCACCTTGAGGCGCGCCATCTCCAGGATGGCCATCAGCGTGACCACCACCAGACTGCGCAGCTCCGGCTCGGGGAGCGAGAAGTCGAAGCAGGCCTCGAGCTGGAATGACCCGCTGCCGGCCGCGATCCGATCGATGAGCTGATTCATCCGCGCGCTGATCGAGACGCGCTCGATCGTGACCTCGTGCATCGCCTTCGCGCCGCCGGCCTTCTCCAGGATCCGCCCGAAGGCCTCGATCAGCTTCCAGACCGACTGCTCGGCGAACGGCGCGTCGGGCGAATCGTTGGCCAGCTCCATGCCGCGCCCGAACACGGTCCGCCCTTCGATCGGACGCCCGCCCAGCTTCTCGGCGGCGTCCTTGTACTTCTGGTACTCGAGGAGGCGCCGGATCAGCTCCTCGCGCGGGTCGAGCACCTCCCCCTCCTCGTCGCCGACGACCTCCAGCGGCTCGGGCGTGGGGACCAGCTCGCGCGACTTGAGATAGGCGAGCGTCGCCGCCATGACCAGATAGTCGGCCGCCACGTCGAACGGCATCGACTGCATGAGGTCGAGATACTCCAGGTACTTCTCGGTGATGAAGGAGATGGGGATGTGGACGATGTCGATCTCGTGCGTCTTGCAGAGGTGCAGCAAGAGATCGAGCGGCCCCTCGAACTCCGGGAGGGCGACGCGGTAGCCGCCGCCGGTCTCGGCCGTCATCGAGCGCGGGCCACGGCGCGCACGAGCGCGTCGGACCAGACGTTGATCAGGTGATAGGCCGGTCGCATCACGATTCCCAAGATTCCCGAAAGGAAGAGGACGAAAAACAAAATCATACCGTAGCGCTGGAGCGTGCGGGGAATGAAGTCGAGCGCGTCAGGAAGAAATCCGGCCAGCACGGCCGCGCCGTCGAGCGGAGGGACCGGGATCAGATTGAAGAACATCAGCACGATGTTGAGCGAAAGAAAATAGCGAATCAGGATCGTCGCCGCCGTGGTCGACAAATGGCCCGTCTTCCCCAGGGCGAAAAAGAGGACGGAGACCAGAACGGCCAGGAGGAGGTTCATGATCGGTCCCGCCAGCGAGACGAAGAGATGTCCCAGCTTGGGCGGCAGGCGCGTGTAGTTGCGGGGGCTGGTCTGCACCGGCTTGCCCCAGGCGATGAGCGGGAACCCGCCCGGCATCAGCGCCGCGACGAGCGGCAGGATGATCGTCCCCAGCAGGGAGATGTGGGCCAGCGGCGACAGCGTGAGCCGCCCCTGCTGGCGCGGCAGCTTGTCGCCCAGGCGATCGGCGACCAGGGCGTGCCCGAACTCGTGGACCGACACCGACACCACGAAGGCGAGCAGAGAGAGCAGCGCGCGCTGAATCTGCCCGGGCGAAAGTCCCATCCCGAAAAGGTAGTCATCGCTCGATCCCGCCGGCGCGCGAGTCCGCGTGCTACCCCTGCATGCTCGCGGGAGCGGACGCGCCGTCGCGCGCCGCCGACAGCTGCCGGCTCACCCGGTCGACCACCATGTGGGCCGTCTGCCCCGCCATCTCCAGCGCCTGCTCGAGGAGGGGGATGGCCTCGGCCCGCCGCCCGCTCCGCAGCGCCGCCAGGCCCTTCCATTCGACGAGCTCCACGAGGTCCTGCGGCTGCAGCTGCAGCTCGCGACCGCGCTCGATGAGCGCGTCGAACGCGGCGGCCGTGCCCGGGCCGAGCGCGACCTCCATCTGGTCGAGCATCAGCCGCTCGCTGCCGTTCAGGATGGCGTCGCTGGCGCCGGCGGCCTCGGCGGCCGCCTGCTGCGCCTTCACCTTGAGGAAGATCTCGCGCGCCGCCTCGATGTCTCCGCTCCACCACTTGAGGCGCGCCAGCTGCAGCTCGATGCACACCGCGAACGCCGCCCCCTCGTCCAGCGACTTGGCGTAGATGGCGCGGGCCCGCTGGATGGTCCGCTCCCCCTCGGTCGCCTTGCCGAGCAGCAGGTACATCTCGCCCAGATTGCGCACGCAGGCCCCTTCGGTCATGGTGAGGCCGTACTCGCGACAGAGGCTCACGCCCCGCTCGAGCTCCGACACCAGACGATCGAGCTTCCCGGTCAGGAACCAAAGGGTCGTGCGGTTGACGAGCGTCCCGGCGATGCCGAAGACGTCACCGTGCTCCTCGTAGACCTTGAGGACCCGGTCCGACCACGACTCCGCGAGGCGATAGTCGGCGCTCATGGCGGCGGCGAAGCCGCCCAGCGACATGCTGGTCGTGTAGGCGTCGTACGCCTCGTCGCCGAGCGGCTGGGCGACCTCGATGGCTTGGGCAAACAGCTCCAGCGCTTCGGCGTGCTTGTCGACCCGGTGCAAGCTCCGCCCGCGCGACATGAGCAGCCGCGCCCCGAACGCCGGCGTCGCGAGCGCCCGATCCGAGATCATCAGGGCCGCCGCCTCCTCGGTGACCGCCTCGGCGCGCTTCCATTCGTGGAGCAGGTCGAGCGCGATCCCTTCGTCGAACAGCAGCGCGATCTGCGCCTGCTTGGAGCCCGTCTGGCGCGCCAGTTCGAGCGCCAGGCCGTAATCCTTGATCGCGTCTTCGTTGCGCCCGAGGCGGTAGCGCACCTGGGCTCGCCCCTGCGTCGCGACGACCCGGGCGGCGCGATCGTCCTCGGGAATGTTCTCGAGCGCGCTCTTGAAGAGGAGCTCGGCGTCGAGGTAAGCGTGGCGCGCGCGCGCCCGCTCGGCCAGCTCGAGGTAGAGCCCCCCCGCCTCCACCTTGAGGCCGCTGCGCGCGGCGTGGAACGCCATGGGCGGCAGACGCACGCCGTCGGGCAGCCGGTCCTGCCGGCGGTAGTAGTCATGGGCGGCGCGGTGGATCGCCTCGCGCTGCGGAGCGGCCACCGACTGATAGACCGTGTCGCGCAGCAGCGCGTGGCGGAAGCCCACCCGCCCCCCCCGGTGGCGCGACAGGATGCCGCTCTCGACCAGGCGGCGCACGCCGATGCCGGCGTCGAGCTGCGTCTCGGCCGAAGCACCCACGCGCTCCATCTCCTGCAGGACCCCATCGATCTCGTCGCTGCTGAACTCCGCGCCCAGCACGGAGGCCAGCTTGGCATGGGCCATCAGGTCCGGCGGCAGCGACTCCGTCTCGCGACTGGCCAGCCACTGCACGAGCGGCAGGTCGGGCAGCCGATCGAGCTCGTCGGTGGCCAGCGTCCAGCTCTGACCCTTGCCGCTGCGCCGGACCAGGCCGTCGCGCTTGAGCCCGCGCACCAGCTCCACGAGCAGGAGCGGGATCCCCTCGGTGCGGGCGGCGAGCAGCGCCAGCGCGGTGGCCGGGACGTTCTCGGCCGGAGAGAGCAGCCGGCGCGCCAGCTCGGCGGCCGCGGCCGGCTCCAGCGCCGGGAGCGTGATCTCGCGGCGGGCCGCCGCGCGCCCCGCCCAGTCGGTGCGCCCCCGTCCGAAGCCGGGGCGCCCCACGACGCAGATCCAGAGCGGGCAGGCCGCCTCGGCCAGCGCGGCGTACTCGAGCGCGTCGAGCGCCGTCTCGTCGACGAAGTGAGCGTCCTCGACCACCACGGCCAGCGCCCGCTTGCGTGCCTTGGACCGCAGCGCCTCTCCCGCGGCGCGCGCGGCGGCGGCCCGGATGGCGCCCGGCGCCGCGGTGAGCGCCCGCAGCTCCGGGTGCTCGGGCGGCGCCCACCCCATGGTCACCGCCACGCCCGCCCAGACCTCACGGGCCAGCTCCGGGCCGAGCCGCTCGGCGAGCAGCGCGCGGCCGAAGTCCGCCGGCGCCCCGGCCGGAAGTGAGAGCAGCGCGCGCAGGAGCTCGCGCGCCGTCTGCTCCTCCACGCCGCCCAGCACCTCCTTGGCCCGCACGAACAGCACCTCGAAGGTGGGGACGACCTCCAGGTGCTGCACCAGGATCTGCGCCAGGTGGGTCTTCCCGTACCCCGGCGCGCCCAGCAGCGTGACGATGGTCGGCAGCGGCCCGCCCGCCGACGCGCGCGCCGACTCGAGCAGCGTGCGCAACAGATCGTCGCGTCCCACCAGCGGCGCCACCCCCATCCGCGTGGTGGTGCGCTCCGCGGCCTGGGCCGCCTTCTGCAGGCGCATCGTCCCCGGCCGGTTCGGCACCGGCTCGACGGCCAGATCGGGCAGCACCTCCAGCGCCGCCGACGAGAGCAAGATCCCCTCCGGGTCGGTCTCGGCGGGGTATTGCTCCTTCTTGCTGAAGAGCGGGCTTTGATAGCGGCGGGTCCCGTCGGGCCGAGCCTGGATCGACACCGACGCCAGATCGACCAGCGCGCGCTTGGCGAGGCCCCGCGTCACGATCATCTCACCCGCGTTGGCGGCGGCGCGCGTGGGGTTGTCGCCGACCTCGTGCCCGAACGCGAGCACGTACTGCGCCCCGGCCGCGTGCGCGAGCTGCGCGCCCACGCTGCTCATCGCCTCGCGCACCACGGCCACGTTGCTCTTGCTCTCGAAGAAGAGCAGCGCCACCGCGCGCCGCTCGCGCGCGGGCGCGGCCGGCTTGGGCGCCGGTTTCGCCTCGGCGGGCGCCGCCTCCTGGCCCGGCGCCGGAGCCTGGGCCGCCTCGCGGCGGGCCCGCTCGGCGGCGAGCCCCGCCTGCAGCGCGCGGCGGAGATCGGCGATGGTCGCCGGCCGGCGGTCCGGATCTTTCGCCAGGCAGCGCATCACCGCGTCTTCGAGCGCGACGGCCATCTCCACCCGGCGCGACAGCGCGGCGGGACGGCGGCTGCGATGGCTCTGCTGGACCTCGGCCGAGTTTCCCCAAAACGGCGGGGCCCCGGCCAGCATCTCGTAGAAGATGGCGCCCAGCGCATAGATGTCGCTGCGGGCGTCGAGCTCCGTCCGCCCTTCGCACTGCTCGGGCGACATGTACTCCGGCGTCCCGGCCGGGGCCTCCTCCTTGGTCGACTCGACGCGATCGGCGCCGGCGCCGATGTTGCGGACCAGACCGAAGTCGAACAGCTTCACCACCCCCGTCTCGCCCACGAACAGGTTCTCCGGCTTGAGGTCGCAGTGCACGAAGCCGCGGCCGTGCGCCGTCTCCACCGCGGTCAGGATCGCCATCGCGTCGCGCGCGAACGCCTCGATCGACATCGGCTCGGCCAGCCCCGCCAGCCGCTCGGCCAGGAGCGGCAGCTGGACGAACTCCAACACCACGTACACCGAGCCGTCGGTGAGCACGCCGCGCTCGAAAACCGCCGGCACGTGCGGTACGCCGATGGTCGACAGCGCGTGCGCCTCGCGCATCAGGCTCTCGCCCGCGGCGACGTTGTCCGAGCGCGCGACCTTGATGGCCACCGGCTGGCCGTCGGAGATCCGTTCGGCCAGGAAGACCGCGCCGAAGCCCCCCTGCCCCAGCGTCCGCCGCACCCGGAAGATCGGCAGGTCGGGGGTGGGGACCGCGAACGGCGTCGTGTCGTCCGGTTGCCCCGTCGCCGGCGGCGGCGCTCCGTGCGCCGCGCAGACGGGGGCCGCGTCGCGCAACCTGCGGCCGCACGTCGGACAGCGGATCATCGCGCCCCTGTTTTTACCGCGAACGTCACCCCTTTACCCACCTCGGCGCATGTTGTGCGAGGTTTGTCCTTCCACCGTGCCATTTTCATCGACGGGCCGAGGCCCGGGCTTGACGCCGCTCCCCATCGACGCCGTGGTCCCCGACATCGTCGCCGCCGCTGCGGCCGAGGGGGCGGTCGTCGTCGAGGCGCCACCCGGCGCCGGCAAGACCACGCGTGTGCCGCGCGCGCTGCTCGAGGCGCCGCTTTCGCCCCACGGCGAATCGAAGGGCGAGGTCTGGGTCCTCGAGCCGCGACGCCTGCCGGCGCGCCTGGCCGCCGCCCGCGTGGCCGCGGAGCTCGGCGAGAAGGTCGGCGAGACCGTCGGCTACAGCGTCCGCTTCGACGAGGCGGGCGGTCCCCGCACCCGCCTGCGCTTCCTGACCGAGGGGCTGTTCGTGCGGCGTCTGCTGGCCGACCCGTGCCTCCGCGGCGTGGCGGCCGTCGTGCTCGACGAGCTGCACGAACGCCACGTGGCGACGGACCTGGCGCTCGCCTGGCTGCGGCGGCTGCGCGAGGGGGCGCGTCCCGATCTGGCGGTGGTGGCCATGTCGGCCACGCTGGAGGCCGAGCACGTGCGGGCGTTTTTGGCCGGCGAGCGGGGACGCGCCACGACCGTGCGCAGCGCGGGGCGCCGGTTCGAGGTCGCGATCGAGCATCTCTCCGTCAGCGAGGCGGCGGTCGATCGACCGCTCGAACGCCGCGTCGCCGCCGCCGTGCGCCAGCTCCTCCGCGAGGAGCCCGACGGCGACGTCCTGGTTTTTCTCCCCGGCGCGGGCGAGATCCGGCGCGCGCAGGCGGCGCTCGCCGAGCTGCCGCAGATCGCGGAGCTGGCCGTCTCGGTCTTTCCGCTGCACGGCGAGATGCCGCTCGACGAGCAAGCGCGCGCCGTGCGCCCTGCCGGACGCCGCAAGATCGTGCTCAGCACCAACGTCGCCGAGTCGTCGGTGACCATCGAAGGGGTGGTCGCGGTGGTCGACGCGGGGCTGGCCCGGGTGGCGGCGCACTCCCCCTGGACGGGGCTGCCCACCCTGGCGCTCGGCAAGGTGAGCCGCGCCGCCGCCGAGCAGCGCGCCGGTCGTGCCGGGCGGACCCGCCCGGGACGCGCGTTGCGCCTCTACACCCAGCACGACTTCGAGCAGCGCCCGGCGTTCGATCTCCCCGAGATCGCGCGGGCCGATCTGACCGACACCGCGATGACGCTGGCCGCGCTGGGGATCCCCGACGCCGACGCGCTCGCCTGGCTCGAGCCGCCGCCCGCCGCGAGCTGGGGCGCCGCGCGCGAGCTGCTGGGCCGGCTGGGCGCGCTCGACGCCGGCGGCGCGCTCACCGACGTCGGACGGCGAATGCTCCGCTTCCCGGTTCACCCGCGGCTCGGGCGGCTGGTGGTCGAGGGCGAGACGCGCGGCGCGGGCGAGGCCGCCGCCCTGGCCGCCGCGCTCATCTCCGAGCGCGACATCCGCGCCACGGCCCGCGCGTCGTTCGTCGCCGGTGGCGGTCCGCGCGTCGACCACGGCGCCGACCTCGGCGATCTCGGCGATCTCTTCCGCGAGGCGGCCGCCGGACGCTTCCGCCCCGACCTGCTGCGCCGGCTGGAGCTCGACGGGCGGGCCGTCGAGGAGGTGGGGCGCGTGCAGCGCCAGCTCGCGGGCGCCCTCGCCGCGCGCCGCCCGGCCGGCGGGCCGATCCCCGAGGCGACCGCGCTCGGCCTGGCGGTGCTGGCGGCCTTTCCCGATCGGGTGGCGCGGCGGCGCGAGCCGGGCGCCAAGACCGCGCTGCTGGCGGGCGGCGGCAGCGCCGAGCTGGGGCTCGAGCAGACCGGCGATTGGCTGGTGGCGATCGACGTCGTCGAGGACCGCCGGGGAGACGGGCGCGGCCGCGCCCCGGCGGTGCGCCTCAGCTCGCGCATCGAGCCCGAGTGGCTGCTCGATCTCTTCGCCGATCGGATCGTCGAGATCGATCGGCGCGCCTTCGATCCGCGCACCGAGCGGGTCGAGCGGACGACCGGCCTCACCTTCGGCGCGCTGGCGCTCGACACGCGCACCGAGCCGGCGCCGCCGGACGAAGAGACTGCGCGCCTCCTGGCCGACGCCGCCCTCGCGCGCGGGCTCGATCGCCTCCCGGGCGGCGAGGCGATCCCGGCGCTGCTCCAGCGCATCGCCTTCGCCCGCGCCGCGGCGCCCGAGTCCCCGCTGCCGGCCCTGGGCGCCGACGCCCTCTCGGAGCTGGTCCGCCTGGCCTGCGTGGGACGCACCAGCTTCGCCGAGCTCGCCACGCCCGGCGCGGAGCTCGGGGCCGCGGTGCTGGCCGCGCTCCCACCCGAAGCGCGGCGCGCGCTGGACGCGCTGGCCCCGGTTCAGCTGAAGCTCGCCGGCGGTCGAACGGTACCGATCCACTACGACCCGACCAGCCCACCCTGGATCGAGTCGCGCCTGCAGGACTTCTTCGGGACGCGCGCCGCGCCGGCCATCGGCGGCGGTCGCGTGCCGCTCACCATCCACCTCCTGGCGCCGAACGGGCGCGCCGTGCAGGTGACGCGCGATCTGGGCAGCTTCTGGACGCAGCATTACCCGGCCCTGCGCCGCGAGCTCGGCCGCCGTTACCCCAAGCACGCCTGGCCGGAGGACGGAGCCACCGCGCGCCCACCGCCGCCTGGGCCCGGGCGGCGCCGCTGAGACAGTCCTATACTGGGCCTCGATGCCCGCGGTCCATTCAACCGCTTCGCCGCCCACCGCTTCGCCGCTCGCCGCTTCGCCGGCGCCCGCGCCCGATCTCCTGCGGCGCGCCACCAGCGCGCGGCGCGATCGGCTCGCCAAGCTGCTCGGCAACCGCCCGGCGCTAATCGCCGCCGGCGCGCCGCGCCCGCGCAACTACGCGGCGAACCTCTACCCGTACCGGGCCAGCAGTCACTTCCTCTATCTTTTCGGGCGCCCCCTGCGCGGCGGCCTGACGGTCTACGACGGCGCCGCGTTCACGCTCTATCTCCCCGAGCCCGAGCCGGAGCAGGCGCTGTGGGAGGGACCGGCCCCGAGCTTCGAGGCGATCGCGGAGGCGACCGGGTGTCCGGTCCGGCCGCTCTCGCGCCTGGCGGCGAGCGTGCGCGGGCGCGCGGTGGCCACCCTGGCCGCGCCGGACGCGGCGACCTGCCTCGAGCAGAGCCGCCTGCTCAACCGCGAGATCCGCCCGGGGGTGGTGGATGTCCTCGACGCCCCGCTCGCCGAGGCGATGATCGCGCTCCGCCTCAACCACGACGAGGCGGCCGTCGCCGAGCTGCGGCGCGCGGCCGCGGCGACCGCGCTCGCGCACCGCGCCGGCCTGGCCGCCACCCGGGCCGGGAGCACCGCCGCCGCCGTGCGCGCGGCGATGGAGGCCGAGCTCGTGGCCCTCGGGATGAGCTGCGCCTACCCATCGATCGTCACGCCGCACGGCGAGGTCCTGCACAGCGAGCGCTATGACCACCAGCTCGAGGCGGGCGATCTCCTGCTCGCCGACGTCGGCGCCGAAACTGAAGGCGGCTGGGCCGGCGACGTCACGCGGACCTGGCCGGTCTCGGGGCGCTTCTCCGCCACGCAACGCGATTTCTACCAACTGGTGCTGGAGGCGCAGCGGCGGGCCATCGCCGCGGTCGGTCCCGGCACGCGCTATCGCAACGTCCACGTGCTCGCCTGCCAGACGCTGGCAGCGGGGCTGGTCGACCTCGGCATCCTGCGGGGCGATCCGATCGCGCTGGCCGCGGACGGCGTGGTCGCGCTCCTCTTCCCGCACGGCATCGGCCACCTCATCGGTCTCGACGTCCACGACATGGAAGACCTCGGCGACCGCGCCGGCTACGGACCCGGGCGCGAGCGTGCCAAGGAGTTCGGGCTGCGCGCGTTGCGGCTCGACCGCGACCTGGCGCCGGGGATGGCGATCACCATCGAACCCGGCCTGTACCAAGTCGATTCGATCCTCAACGACCCCAACCTGACGAAGGTGGCCGGCGATCGCCTCGATCGCAAGAAGCTTGCCGCGTTCGCCGACGTTCGGGGCATCCGGATCGAAGACGACGTCCTGGTCACGGAGACGGGGCGCGAGGTGCTGACCGAGGCGATCCCCAAGGCGCCCGACGCCGTCGAGGCGGCCGTCGGCGCGCGCTGAGGGCCGTCACTGCATCTCGCCGGGTGTGCTGGTCTGGCCCGACACGCCGGCGGCCGGCGGCGGTCCTTGTGACTGATCCATTGAAGGCGTGGTGGTCGGCGGGGCCGTCGTTCGCGGGATGGTCGGCCCCAGGGGCGGGATCGTGGCCGGCGGCTCGCCGATAGGTTCCGGCGGCCGGACCGGGGCGGTCGATTGACCGAACGAGTCGACGCCCACGACGCTCGGACGCTGGACGCCCTGCGGAGCCTCGGGTGCCTCGGGTCCCGGCGCCGCGGTGGGTCCCGGCGCCGCGGCGGGTCCCGGTGACGCGGTGGGTGCCGGTGACGCCGAGGGGACGGGGACCGGGATGGGCACGGCAGCGGGCGGAGCGGTCGCCGGGCCCGGCGCAGGCGTGGGCACCCGTCCCACGGTAGGAGCCGGTGCCGACGGGGTCAACCCTGTGGGCGACGGAGCGGCGGGCGCGGGGGTCGGCGCGGCCCCTGGTGTTTCCGTGGCCGGCGGCGCCGCAGGGGTCTCGGCCACAGGAGCGGTAGGCGCCTCCGGTGCCTCCGCCGGAGCAGGTGGCGTTGCCGGCTCGGGAGGTGTCGCGGGCGCCGGGGGCGCCGCCGGAACCGGGATGAAGGCCGCAGCGGGGGGCGGCGTCGGCTCCGGCGTCGTCGCCCCGCGCTCGACCGGCGGGGCGGTCAGCGCCGCAGGCGGCGCCGCGACGGGGGCCGGCTCGGCCGGCGGCATGGCGGTCACCGGTCGGGCCGTCGAGGTGACGCTGTTGGGGGGCGGCGCGCTGGGGGCGGGCCCAAACGGCGGCGTGGCCGTCGAAGGGACCGGAATTGCTTGCCTCGGACTAATGAACGGCAGCTCCGCGGCCACCGTCTTCGCCCTCGCGGGGGGCGTCGCCGCGCGGGCAGGCGCCTGCGCGGGGGCGCGTGCCGGCGCCTGCACGCGTGCGGTCTGCGGCGCCGGCATTCGCGCCGGATCGACCGGCGGCGTCGCGGCCGTCTTGCGTTTTGCCGCCGCCTCCGCCGCCGCCTTGCGTTTCGCGTCCGCCGCCTCGACCGCCGCCCTGCGCTTCGCGTCCGCGGCCGCCCGCTGGCGGGCGCTCACCGCCTGCGCGCTCTTCGGATCGAAGGTGGGCGGGTCTGTTGCCTTTCTCACGTAGTCCCCGGCGGGCGACGATTGATCTGGACCGGTCGGGCCAGGCAGTGCTGAAATAGAAGTCGCCGAATCGCCGTCCGCGTGCGCGGGCACCGGCAGCAGGATCGCGATTCCGAGAATAGGGCTGAAGAAAATCGCCGGTCGAAGGCACACACGAACCGCGCGTCCGAACATCTCGTCCTCCCTGATTTTTCGATCCGTCGCTCGAGCTGAAGTCGCTTCTTCCGACTCGTCCCCTGTCTTGGAATTTAGGCCGCGAACGCAACCAGGTGAGCCCCTTGCGGTCTCGGGTGTCGTCCGCAAGTTTCCAGGAGGTCCCCGTGGAGAAGTTGCAACCGCAGAAGTTGCCCGGCCTCATCCGCGACCTGCGGGCCGAGCTGCGGCGCCCGGATCGAAGGCCGCGCGCGCAGCTGTACGAGCTGGCGCGGCGGCGCATCGAGGCGCCCCACGAGATCCTCGAATGGGCCAAGAGCGACCGGCGCTGGTCGTTCACCCTGGCTGAGATCATGACCGGGACCCTGTCTCGCCCGCGCGATCTCGCGACCGGGCTCGTGGTGGCGATCGCCGACGAGCTCGAGGAGGAGAGCGAGATGTTCGACGACGACGGTTCCGAAACGTGGCGCCGCACGCCGGCCGAGTAACGATTGCGTCAAGACGCAGTTTTTTTGCGCCCGGCTGAAGCCGGTTCTATATGATCGATTTCATGAAAATCATCGGGCGGAAGACAGTCAAAGGGGAGAAGACCTCGGCACCCAAGGCCGTCAAGGCGGGAGCGAGCCAGGCAGCGAAAGCAGAGAGCGCGGCCGTCAAGGCGGCGCCGTCGCACGACGAGATCGCGAAGCGCGCGTACGAGCTCTACCTCGCGCGCGGCGCCGAGCACGGCCACGCCGAGGAGGACTGGACGCGCGCCGAGTCCGAGCTCGGCGCCTAACGCCCGCGCGATCGATCGCGTCGAGGTCGCGGAGGGCGCGGGACCCTTCGAGGCTTTGAGGGTCCCGATCTGATCGCGTCGAGGTCGGACGAGCTTTGCTCGGCCGACCTCATCGCGGGGGGCGCGGGACCCTGCGAGGGTCCCGATCTACTAGATGACGCGGCTCAGGACCAGGCAGGCGTTGGTGCCGCCAAACCCGAAGCTGTTGGTGAGGACGTGCTGGACCTGCGCCTCGCGCGCCGTGTTCGGCACGTAGTCGAGGTCGCAAGCCGGATCGGGCGTCGTGTAGTTGATGGTCGGCGGGATGGCGCCGCGCGCCAGCGTCAGCGCGCAGACGGCCGCTTCGACGCCGCCGGTGGCGCCCAGCATGTGGCCGGTCATCGACTTGGTCGAGCTGATCATCAGCTTGCGGGCGTGGTCCCCGAAGACCTTCTTGATCGCCAGCGTCTCGGTGGCGTCGTTGATCTCGGTCGAGGTGCCGTGGGCGTTGATGTACCCGATGTCGGACGGCTGCAGCTTGGCGTCCTTGAGCGCGAGCCGCATGCAGCGCTGCGCCCCCTCGCCCTCCGGCGCCGGCGAGGTGATGTGGTGCGCGTCGGCGTTGGCGGCGTAGCCGGTGAGCTCGGCGTAGATCTTGGCGCCGCGCTTCTTGGCATGCTCCATCTCTTCGATGACCAGGATACCGGACCCCTCGGCGATCACGAACCCGTCGCGATCCTTGTCGAACGGCCGCGAGGCCTGCTGGGGAGCGTCGTTGCGGGTGGAGAGCGCGCGCATGGCGTTGAAGCCGCCCACGCCGAGCGGGGTGATCGTCGCCTCGGTGCCGCCGCAGATCATGGCGTCGGCGTCGCCGCGCTCGACGACGCGCGCGGCGTCCCCGATGGCGTGCGTGCCGGTCGAGCAGGCGGAGACCTGCGACAAGTTCGGCCCCTTGGCGCCGAACCGGATCGACAGCGTCCCCGACGCCAGGTTGACGATGATCATCGGAACGAAGAAGGGCGAGAAGCCGTGGCGCGGCCCCTTTTCCCACAGCGTCTTGCAGGTCGCCTCGATGGTGGTTACGCCGCCGAGCCCGGCGCCGACGTAGCAGCCGACCCGCTCGGCGAACTCACCTTTGATCTCGAGGCCGGAGTCGGCGACCGCCAGGGCCCCAGCGACCACCGCGTAGCGAACGAACGGATCGAGCGTCTTCGCCTCGCGCGCCGTCATCCACTTGGTGGGATCGAAGTCCTTCACCTCGCCCGCGAAGTGCGTGGCGAACGCCGTGTGGTCGAATTTCGTGATCGGCCCGATGCCGGACTTTCCGGCCAGGAGCCCCTGCCACGTCTCTTCGGTGCCCACGGCGATCGGCGTGACGAGCCCGATCCCGGTGACGACGACCCTGCGTGCCATGTTTCTTCGCGTCCTCCAGCGTCTCTGGTGCGCGGCGCGGCGAAGCCGCGCGCGGCGTCTCTATTTGGCGTGCGACTTGATGTAGTTGATGACGTCCCCGACGGTCTTGATCTTCTCGGTGTCCTCGTCGGGGATCTCGAGCTTGAACTGCTCCTCGAGCGCCAGCACCAGCTCGACGACCGCCAGCGAGTCGGCTTTCAGGTCCTCGGCAAACGAGGCCTCGGGCTTGATCTTGTCGGGGGCCACCTCGAGCTGCTCGATGATGATCTTCTTGACCCGCTCTGCGATGTCGTCTGCCATGTTGTTTCTTGTCCTCTTTTGACGTGTTGGTCGTTCAGGGAGCCGCGTACCTTACATTAAAAGTCCGCCATTGACCCGCAAGACTTGCCCGGTCACGTAGGCGCCGCCCGGGCCGGCCAGATAGGCCACCGCGGCCGCCACGTCCTCCGGCTTCCCCACGCGACCGAGCGGGATCGTCTTCATCAGCTCCTCGCGGCGCGCCGGCGGCAGCTCGCTGGCCGTCATGTCGGTGTCGATGTAACCCGGCGAGACGGCGTTGCAGGTGATCCCGCGCGAGGCGTACTCCTTGGCCAACGTCTTGGTGAGCCCGATGATCCCGGCCTTGGCCGCGACGTAAGGCGCCTGGCCGGCCGAGCCTGCCTCGCCCGTGATCGAGGTGATGTTGATGATCCGGCCTGCCTCGCGCGCCTTCATGAGCGCGCGCAGGGCCGCCCGACAGCAATGGTAGGTGCCGCTCAGGTTCACGTCGAGCGAGCGCCGCCAATCGGCGTCCTTGCCGCCCAGCACCAGCCCGTTGATGGCGATGCCAGCGTTGTTGACCAGGATGTGCAGCGCGCCCTCGGCGGCGACGATCTCTTTGAAGGCGGCGTCGACCGCGGCGGCGTCGGCGACGTCGAACCGCTTGGCGACGGCTGCCCCGCCCGCCGCGACGACGGCCGCGACCGCCTCGCCGGCGGCGGCCTCGTTGGCCGCGTAGTTGACGATCACCTTGGCGCCCGCGCGCCCCAGCGCGACGGCGATGGCCCGCCCGATGCCGCGCGAGGCCCCCGTCACGACCGCGATCTTCCCTTCGAGCTCACGCATGTGCTGGATCCTCCCCCGCGTTGGTCGCCAACGCCACAATGGCCTCCGGATCGCCCGCCGAATCGACCACCATCTCGGGCGCGATGCGCCGCACCAGCCCGCCGAGCACGTTGCCGGCGCCGAGCTCGATCGCCCGCCGGACGCCCATCGCCCCCAGGCGCTGGACCGACTCCTCCCAGCGCACCGCCGCCGTCACCTGCCGGGCGAGCAGCGCGCGCGCGCGCGCCGGATCCTGGTTGGGCGCCGCCTCGACGTTGGTCACCACCGGGATCCGCGGCGCGGCGATCTCGACGCGGGCCAGCTCGGCCGCCAGCTTGTCCTCCGCCGGCTGCATGAGCGCGCAATGGAACGGGGCGCTCACCGCCAGCGGCACGGCGCGCTTGGCGCCGCGCGCCTTGGCCGCCACGCAGGCCCGCTCGACCGCGCTCTTGTGCCCGGCGATGACCACCTGCCCGCCGCCGTTCAGGTTGGCGGGGCTCACCACCTCGCCGCCGGCCGACTCCTGGCACACGGCGGCGACCGCAGCCGCGTCCAGCCCCAGGATGGCGGCCATCGCCCCCACGCCGGGCGGGACGGCCTCCTGCATGAACTTGCCACGCAGGTGAACCAAGCGGACGGCGTCGGCGAAGCGGAGCGCTCCGGCCGCGACCAGCGCGCTGTACTCGCCGAGCGAGTGCCCGGCGACGACGCCCGGGCGAAGCGAGGTGCGGGCCTCGAGCACGCGCAGCGCCGCGATGCTGACGGTCAGGATCGCCGGCTGCGCGTTCGCCGTCAGCGTCAGTTGCTCTTCGGGGCCCTCGAAGCAGAGCCGGGAGAGCGAGGTGCCGAGCGCGGCGTCGGCCTCGGCGAAGACCGCGCGCGCCGCGGGCTCGGCCTCGTGCAGGGCCCGGCCCATGCCGACCTTCTGTGAGCCCTGGCCGGGAAAGAGAAACGCGAGCGTCGGCGCCGACACCGCTACCACCTCACCGCGGCCGAGGCCCAGGCGAGACCGCCGCCCAGCGCGGCGAACAGCAGGAGGTCGCCCGTCTTGAGCTTCCCCTGCTCGATCGCCTCGTCGAGCGCCGTGGGCACCGACGCCGAGGAGGTGTTGCCGTAGCGATCGACGTTGGTGAAAAAGCGATTCATCGGGATCCCGACCCGTTCCGAGACCCCCTCGAGGATCCGGAGGTTCGCCTGGTGGGCGATGACCCAGGCCACGTCGTCCGCCTTGAACCCATTGGCCTCCAGCGCCAGGCGCGCGCCGGTCGCCATGTTCTTGACGGCGTGCCGGTAGACCTCGCGCCCGTTCATCTGCACGAACTGGCGCTTGGCGCCGAGCGCCTCCGCCGTGGTCGGCTCGCGGCTGCCGCCCACCGGCTGCCAGAGGATCTCCGCCAGCCCGCCGTCGGCGAAGAGATGGGTCGAGAGGACCCGGCCCGGCGAGTTTTCGTCGCCCGCGGTCATGAGCACCGCGCCCGCCGCGTCGCCGAACAGCACGCAGGTCGAGCGATCGGACCAGTCGATGATGCGCGAGAGGACCTCGACGCCGATGACCAGCACGTTCTTGAACTGGCCGATCCGTATGAAGGCGTCGGCGATCGAGACGCCGTAGAGAAAACCGGCGCAAGCGGCGGACAAATCGAACGCGCAGCCGCCGGCCGGCGCGCCCAGCTTCTTCTGGACGAAGGTGGCGGTGGCGGGAAAAGGACAGTCGCCGGTGACGGTTCCCACGATGATGCAGTCGACGACCGAGGGCGACACGCCCGCGCGCGCGCAGGCGCGGCGGCCGGCGTCGGTGGCCAGATCGCTGGCGGCCAGCGAGGGGTCGAGGATGTGGCGCTCGCGGATCCCGGTCCGCTCGACGATCCAGGCGTCCGAGGTGTCGACCATCCGCGCCAGGTCTTCGTTGGTCAGCACCTTGGGCGGCACGGAGCGGCCGGTGCCGACGATCCGGCCCTGCGTCACGGGAGAGCCTCCGCGCCCGGCGCGACCGCCGGCTGCCCCTCCGAGACGAAGGCATGCCGCGCGACCGCCGCCGCCAGCTCCTTGCCGAGGCCCAGCTGGGCGAACCGATCGGCGACGTAGACGGCGTTCTCCAGCGCCGTGGCGCTGGACCCGCCGTGGCAGATGAGCGCCACGCCGTCGACGCCCAGGAGCGGCGCGCCGCCGTGCTCGGCGTAGTCGATCCGCTTGCGCAGCCGCTTGAGCGCGCTGGTCATCAACGCGGCGCCGATCTTGGCCAGCAGCCCGGAGCGCGTGACCTCCTCCTTGACCATCCCCAGCATCGTCTCCCCTGCCCCCTCGACGCACTTGAGGAGCACGTTGCCCGTGAATCCGTCGGTGACCACCACGTCGACCTGCCCCTCGAAGATGTCGCGCCCCTCGACGTACCCGAGGTAGCTGAAGTCGGCGTCCCCCTCGGGGACGCGGGCCAGGATCTGGTGCGCGTCGCGGGTGAGCGCGGTCCCCTTGTGCTCCTCCGAGCCGTTCGAGAGGAGCCCGACCCTGGGGCGCGCCTTGCCGTGCAGGAGCCGCGCGTAGACCGATCCCAGCACGCCGAACTGCGCCAGCACCGCCGGCTTCGGATCGACGTTGGCGCCCATGTCGAGCAGCGCGCACTCGCCGGCGCGGGTGGGGAAGGTGGTGACGATCGCCGGCCGCTCGACGCCCGGCAGGCGCCCGAGCACCAGCAGGCCGCAGGCCATCATCGCGCCCGAGTTGCCGGCCGACACCACCGCGTCCGCCTCGCCGGCCTTGACCATGTCGAAGCAGACGCGCATGGACGACTTCTTCTTCTGCTTCACCGCCATCGAGGGCGCGTCGTGCATGGTGATGACCTCCGGCGCGTGCCGGACCTCGATCCGCGCGTCTTCGGCCCCCAGCGCCTTCAGCTCGGCGCGCAGCCGGGCCTCGTCGCCAACCAGGAGGACGTCGATCCCGCGCCGCGCGCGCAGGGCGGCCACGACGCCCTCGACCTCGACCCGAGGCGCGGCGTCGGAGCCCATGGCGTCGACGGCAATGCGCGGCATGTGTGGCGGCCCTCTCGTGGCGGGTGACGACCTCGGCCGTCCCCCGGCCTCGTCAGGCCTGCTCTTCTTCCTTGGGCTCGATCACCAGCCGGTCGCGGTAGTAACCGCAGCCCGCGCACATCCGGTGCGTCTGCTTCGGCTCCCCACAGCGGGGGCAGGGGACGAAGTTCGGGATCGCCTTCTTCATCACCTGCGCGCGCCGGATCGCCGAGCGCGATTTGGACTGTCTTCTCTTCGGAACGGCCATTGGTCGAGCCCTTTCTAATGTGCTTAGGGGGAATTGGAAAGTTTCAACTTGCCGAGCGCGGCGAAGGCGCCGGCCGGCGCCGCCTCGGACTTGCAGGCACAGGCGGTCACGTTGCGGTTGCCGCCGCACACGGTGCAGAGGCCTTTGCACGACTCGCTACAGACGGGGTTGATGGGGAGCGCCAGCAGGATCTCGTCGCGCACCTCCTCCCCCACGTCGATCTCGCTTCCCAGGAAAGCGATCACGTCCGGGTCCTCGTCGTCGTCGGTTTTATCAGCCTCGGTCGAGACGAAGGTGACCGCCAGCGGCACGTTGACGGCCACCAGCGCCCGCTCGAGGCAGCGCGCGCAGGTCGTCGCGATCTCGCCGCGGAGGTTGGCCCGCAGGAGGTAGTCCTCGCCCATCTTCTCGATCCGCCCCACGAGCGCGAGGCCGCCGGGACCGGGGCGGGCGTCGAGGTCGGGACAGGCCTCAGCCACCCAGTCGGCGGTCACCGCGACGTTCAGCGGGAGCCCCTCAGCTCCGATCTCATTGATTTTAAACCGCATTTTACGACGTGCCCCCTCGGGAGCCCGGGCGAAAAGGTGAGTTACTATAGGAAGGAGGCCTCGGGAGTCAAGCCGCGCGGATCGCCGCGCTCTCCCGCCGCAGCCGCCGGGCGCGCTATTTCGAAGCCGAGCCGGCCGCCGCGCCGCCGCCGACGAGCAGCAGCGACTTCAGATCTTCATCGTTGAACCGGAGCATCCCGCCCACGAACAGATCGTAGCCACCGTTCGACCCCGCCGAAGCGCGGCGGTTGTAATCGAGGAGGTCATCCGCGCCGGCGACCAGGTAGAGGGTGCGGTTCCAGAGCTCATAAGCGGCGCCGACCTTGACGCGCGGGTACTGGTTCACGCTCGCCTGGGCGAAGTTGAAGACGTCGACCGAAAGCGACAGCTGGTCGTTGAAGAGGTAGATGTCGCCGCCCACGCCGCCGGTCGACTCCTTGATGCCGAAGCGCCCGGCCACCGTGACCCCCCCGAAGCTGACCCGCTTGCCGAACATGAGCGAGAAGCGGAGCTGATCGGTGGTGGTGGTGGTGATGGTGCTCGAAAATCCGTTCTGCGAGCTGTTGGTGGCGGTGAGAACGGTGTTCTGGTACCCGCGCGGGTCCTCGATGAGCTCGATCAGGTAGAACTTGTCCGGCCGAGGCATCAGCTGGACCGAGAGGTAGTTCTTGAGCGTGTTGGCCAAGACGTTGTACTCGGTCCGCAACCCGACGATCGTCTGCAGCTTGGTGATGCTGCGGACGAAGCCGCTGGCGTTCTCGGTGATGTCCTCGACGTTGTTGGCGATGGCGTCGTTGTTGACGAGTTGACCGAGCGTCCCCTGCCCCTTGTCGATCCGCTCGCTGATCGATTCGACGTTCTTCATCGTCTTGTCGAGGTTGTCGATCGTCGACTGCAGGCGGTCGATCGACCCCTGCACCTTGTTGCCGTTCGCCGCCACCTGCCCCTGCGTCGTCCCGATCAGGTTCTTGATCGATTCGGTGATCTCGCGGACGTTCTTGATCGATTCCTTGACGTCGCCCGCCTCGGCGCTGGTCACCCCCTGAACGCTGGCGGCGATGCTGTCGACCCGATCGAGGAGCCGGGAGATCGTATCGGCGTTGCTCTCGATCAGCTTGTTGACGTTGTCGGCGATGTCGGTGATCTGCCCCGAGGTCAGCCGGTGCACGTCATCGAGGATGTCGTGCAGGACCGGCAGCAGCGTGCCGACGCTGTCCATGATGTCGCCCATCGCGGTCGGCTCGCGGACGTCCTTGATCTCGTCGCCGTCCTTGAGCGGGTTCATGGCGCGCGGCTGCCGCTCGCCCTTGACCTTGCCGTACGGCGTGCCGGGGTCGATCTCCAGGTAATATTCGCCCAGCAGCGAGGCGGACTTCTTCGACACCACGGCGTTCTCGTAGACCTTGATGTTGGGAAGGATCCGGATCGTGATCCGGGCCTTGGTCTGGTCCTGCGGGTCGAGCTCGCGCTTTTCGATCTGGCCGACCTGGATGCCGGCGGTCTGCACGCGGGACTTTTCGAACAGACCCGAGGCGTCGTGAAACCGCGCCCAGACGGCGATGCCGCTCGACCCCGACTTGCGCTCGGAGGTCGAACGGATGAGGAGGTAGCTGATGATCGCCACGATGATCACCAGCGCACCGACGGTGGCCGAGGCCCAGCTGCGCCTCATGCGGGCGCCCCCGGCGCCACCAACCCCGACGTCTCGACGAACTCGCGCAGCGCCGGCAGCGGGCTGCGGATCACCTCGTCCGCGGTCCCGCTCACGATGATCTTGCCCCCGGCGAGCATGGAGATCCGGTCGCCGATCCGGAACGTCGAGGCCATGTCGTGCGAGATCACCACCGAGGTGACGCCGAAGTCGTGCGCCGTCCGCTGGATCATCTCGTCGACGTTCTTGGTCGCCACCGGATCGAGGCCGGTCGTCGGCTCGTCGTAGAGCAAGATCTCCGGCCGGTCAATCAGCGCGCGGGCCAGCCCCACCCGCTTGCGCTGCCCGCCGGAGAGCTCGGGCGGGAACTTCTGCTCGATCCCGCCCACGTTCTCGAGGTCGAGCCGCTTCAGCAAATCGCGCACCCGCTCCATCACCTCGGACTTCGGCAACTTGTAGCGTTCGAGGAGCGGGAAGGCGATGTTCTCGACCACGTTCATCGAGTCGAACAGCGCGGCGTACTGGAACACCATCCCGTACTTGCGCCGCAGCTTGGCCATCTCGAGGTCGTTGAACGGCACCACGTCGACGCCGTCGACCCAGATCTGCCCGGCATCCGGCTTGAGCAGCCCCATGAGGTGCTTCATCAGCACCGACTTCCCCTGCCCCGAGCCGCCGATGATGATGTTGGTCTTGCCGCGCTCGATGTCGAGGTCGATGCCGCGGAGCACGTGCTGCGGCGGGAAGGTCTTGTGCAGGCCGCGGACGCGAATCTGCCAGCGCTCGTCCCGCCGCGCCAGCGCGCCGGCACCGCCCGAAGCCCCGACAGCGGAGGGGTCGACGACGGCAGGCGGATGGGCGCTCTGCGGGTTCAAGACTGGTAGGGCCAAAGGATGTGGAAGATATCGATCAAAAAGAAGTCGGACACCAAAACCGAGACCGAGCCTGCGACCACCGCCGACGTGGTGGCGAGACCGACCTCCTTGGCCCCGCCGCGCACATAGTACCCTTGATAGCAGGCGGCCACCGAGAGCGTGATCCCGAAGACCGCCGCCTTGGTGCAGCCGATGACGTAGTCCTTGGGATCGGTCCAGTAGGTGAACTGCTCGATGAACTGCCCGAGGTCGATGTGCTCGAGGAGGATCGAGTAGATGTAGGCGCCGACCAGGCCGATGATGTTGAAGACCATCGTCATGATCGGCATCATCAAGACCGTCGCCACGATCCGCGGCGTGATGAGGTACTGGATTGGATCGACGGCGAAGGTGGAGAGGGCGTCGATCTGCTCGGTGATGCGCATCGACCCGAGCTCGGTCGCCATCCCCGAACCGGCGCGCGCGGTGATCATGAGCGCGGTGAAGACCGGCGCCAGCTCCTGCGCCAGCGAGATGCCGACCGTCGCTCCCACGAACCGCTCCTGGTTGAAGATCCGCAGCGCCGCGATCGCCTGCTGCGCCGAGACCGCCCCCGAGAAGAACCCGACGAAACAGATGATGGGGAGCGACCCCACGCCGACGAACTCCATCTGCTCGAGGAAGAGCCGCAGCCGGAACGGCTTGCGGAACAGCCCCCCCATGGCGCTCGACAGCAACAGCGTCCGGTCCCCAGCGTAGGTCAGCAGGCCCCGCAGCGGCCTGACCGCAGCGTCGAGCAGGGCCTTGGCGATGCCGCCGAGCCGGGACTCCGTCTGGCCGCCCGGTGCTCCGTCGACCGAAGAGGGGGCCGTCATGGCGCCGCCGTCGACTTCCGAGCCGGGGCCGGCGCCATCACGGGGGCGTCGCGCAGCACGCGCGGGACCCGCTTGGAGATCCCGCACAGGATCTCGTAGTTGACCGTCCCCGCCCAGCGCGCCAGGTCGTCGACGGTGATCTCCTCGGCGCCGTCGCGACCGATGAGCGTGACCGGCCCGTCGAGCGCCGCCGCCGGCAGGTCGGTCACGTCGATCATCAGCATGTCCATGCAGACCGCGCCCACCAGGGGAACCCGCTGCCCGCCGAGGAGCGCCTCGGCGCCGCGCACGTGGCGCGGGTAGCCGTCCGCGTAACCGATCGGCAAGGTCGCGATCCGCGAGGGACGCGCCGCCCGCCAGGTCCCGCCGTAGCTGACCCCCGTTCCGGGGGCGATTTCCCGCACCGCCATCACCCGGGTCCGGAGCGCCAGGGCCGGCTCGAGGCCAATCAACCGTACGATCGGCGAAGGCATCGCGCCGTAGAGCGCCAGGCCGGGACGGATCGCATCGAGCCGCGCCGCCGGGAAGCGGATGGCCGCCGCGCTGTTCGCGGCGTGGTTGATGAGGCCCCGAAACCCGAGCTCGGCGGCGCGCGAGAGCCCCTTGCCGAGCTCGGCCAGCGCCCCCTCGGTCGGCGTGGCGTCCGCCAGGTCTGCGGAGGCGAAGTGCGTGCAGAGGGCCGCCAGCCTCAGCGACGGCAGCTCGGCGAGCCGTGCCAGCGTCCCGTCGAGCTCGCGGGGCGCCAACCCCAGCCGGCTCATGCCGGTGTCGATCTTGATGTGGACGTCGGCCGGGCGATTTCGCCGAGCCGCCGCGGCAGCGAACTTCTCCATATCCCCCCGGTCGTAAACCACCGGCGTCAGCCGTTCGGCGAGCACTTCGTCTTGGTGACGGTTGTAGTAAGCCCCGAGCACCAGAATGGGCGCCCGAATCCCCGCCGCGCGCAGCTCGAGCCCCTCCTCGACCAGCGAGACCGCCAGCGCGTTGCACAGCGGCTCGAGCGCCCGAGCCACCGGGACCGCGCCGTGCCCGTAGGCGTCCGCCTTGACCACCCCGAATACCCGGACACCCGGACCTATCGCCCCGCGAACCCTGGTCAGATTCCGCTGCACTGCGCCGAGATCGATCTCGGCGACCGTGGGACGAATGGAGGTGCGGATGTCGACCTCGGCAAATGGGACGCGAATCCCCTCCACCGCCGCACCACCTACTTTGGGTTGGCTGGCCAAACCCTGCAAAGTTTCACCCGTGCTCGACGCAGCGTCAATTCTTGGCGTGCGTTTGGAGTCTCGGCCTGCGCCGAGCCCGGTGACGCCTAAGCGGCGTTCTCGATCAACCGCTTGCTGACCAGCAGCGACCGCCCGCGCGGCGTGAGCAACCCCTGACGGACCAGCTCGGAGACGGTGCGCGAAACCGTTTCACGGCAAGCACCGATCTGGTTCGCCAGCTCCTGCTGGGTGGGACGGTTCCGAATGAGAAGCCCATCCGGCCCGGCCGTTCCGTCCTGACGGCCGATCGCCACCAGCCGCGAAACGACCCGCTCCTGCACCCCCGCCAGGGCAAGGCCCGTGGCGAGCTGCTTCGAACGCTCGAGCCGGGCGACCAGCTCGGCTCCCAGCGCCAGTGCCAGCTCCGGTGTCGCCCGCAAGCAGGCCACGAACGCCTCGCGGGGAATCATGAGCAGCGTCGAGGCCTCGACCGCCTCCCAATCGTGCGCCAGGGGCGCCTCGGGCGCCAGCGCGCCGTCCGCCACCAGCTCGCCCGACCGGAACACCTCCATGGAGATCTCGCGTCCGTTGACCGCGCGGCAGACCGCGCGCACTTTTCCGCGCACGACGATGAAGGCCGCATCGAGCCGCCCGCCCTGAGGCGCGATGTTCGCGCCCCGGCCGAGCGTCCGCAGGGTCGCGTCGCGGACGAGCGCCCGCAGCACCTCCGGCGGCAAGCGGTCGAGCTGCGGACAGACCTTGAGCGCCTCCGTGATCGGAGCGTCGGCCGGCACGGCCGGCCTCATCAACTTTCCGAAGGAATCGAAATCGAGAGTTGCCGATGCGATGGCCATGCGCGCCTCCTTGGGCTTTCGGCCGCATCTCCTTCGCAACGGCGGTGCCAACCCCAGGCACCCGAAACTATTACGAATTTTTCGGACGGCTGGTGTGCCACCGGGTGCGACGTGGCGCACACGCCACACCCGCCGTGAACCCCGGGGCCGCCGAAACGCCTCGCGATGAGGCTGGCGCCGCCCATCGGGGCGGCGCCATCACCCCCCTAGGCGGCCTTCTTCTTGGCCTTGGCCTTCTGGGCCCGCCGCGCCTCGCGGTACTTCTTGATCTCGGCTTTGGGGAGGCCCTTGTGCTTGGCACAGACCATCCCGAAGACGGGCGCCGCGCGGTTCGTGCAACCGGGCACCGGGCAGAGCTGGATCGGCCCCTTGCGCCGTTTGCGCATGCCGAGTCCCTTCCCGGCGCCCCGCAGGAGCGCGGCGGGAGCGCTCCCACCGAACGCCGTCAACACCGCCTCGCGCGCGCGCGTCACTGTGTCCTGTTCGATCAAAGACGACAATCTATCCACAAACTGCTGAACGAGATCCTGAACGTCGGTCCTTTTGGCCATCTTGTTTTCTCCCCCTTGGTTGCGCGGCGCAGACTAGCCGCGAAAAATCGACGATGCAAAGCAAAACGTTTGATTCTCCGTCGGTCCGTGTCAAAACAATGGCCGGTGGCGCGCCTCGTTACGTTCATTGCTGTCGCGTTCGCATTGCTGGCGGGCATTCATTACTATCTGTGGGCGCGATTGGTCCGGGATCCACGCTGGCCTGCTTCCTGGACCACCGTCGGTGGCACGCTTCTCGCGCTACTCGCCCTCAGCGTCCCGCTGTCATTGATCTTGGGACGCGCCGGTCAGGCAGGGGTGCGTCAAACGGTGGTCTGGACGGGCTACATCTGGTTGGGCCTGATGTTTCTCTTGCTGACTACCGTGTTTTTCAGCGATCTGCTCCGTTTGCTCGGGGCGTTCGGCCGCCGCCTGCTGGCCACCCGGCCATTCGACCCGCAGCGACGATTGCTCATCGCGCGCAGCAGCGCGGCGGTGAGCGGGATCCTGGCGAGCAGCCTCGGCGCCGTCGGCCTGAGCGCGGTCCGCAAACCGGTCGACGTGCGCCGGGTCGAGGTGCGCCTCGACCGACTTCCTCTCGAGCAGCACGGGCTCAGGATCGTGCAGCTCACCGACATCCACGTGGGGCCCACGATCGGCCGTGACTTCGTCGAGCAGATCGTGGCGCGCACCAACGCGCTCGTCCCCGACTTGATCGCAATCACGGGCGATCTCGTTGACGGCTCGGTCGCGCACCTGGCGCCCGCGATTGCACCGTTGGCGGGCCTGCGCGCGCCTCACGGCGTCTTCTTCGTGACCGGCAACCACGAATATTTCTCGGGCGCCCAGGCCTGGATGAACGAGCTCCGTCGGCTCGGTATACGGGTGTTGCGAAACGAACGGATATCGATTGGCAATGGGACCGCGGGCTTCGATCTGGCCGGCGTCGACGATCGATCGTCCGAACGTTACGGCGGGCTCGCGCCGCTCGACGCGCTCAGGCGGGCGCTCGGCGACCGCGATCCCAGCCGCGAGCTGGTGCTCCTGGCGCACCAGCCCCGGACCCTGCTCGATGCGGAGCCGTTCGGGGTCGGGTTGCAGCTCTCCGGCCACACGCACGGGGGGCAGATGTGGCCCTTCAACTTCATCGTGCAGCTGCAACAGCCGTTCATCGCGGGCCTCCACCGCCGGGGCGGGACTCAGATCTACGTGAGCCGTGGCACCGGGTACTGGGGGCCGCCGATGCGCCTGGGGGCACCGGCCGAGATCACCGAGATCCGGCTCCTGAGCGGCGCGGCGGCCGACCGCTCGCCCGCCTGAATCAGGGACCGAGCGAGGCCGCGGTGCCTCCGGCAGGCGCGAGGTCGCCCACGGAGAGCGGCACGACGCGCGGGGCGCCGTTTCGAACGAACGACACGACGACGCGCGCGCCCACTTCCTGGCGCGCGATGATCGCCACCAGCGCGGCGGGCGTGGGCGTCTCGGCGTTGTTGACCGAGGTGATGACGTCACCGGGGCGCAGGCCGGCGCGCGCGGCGGGGGTGCCCCGCCCCACGCGGCTCACCACGGCGCCGCGCGTGGCGAGCGACCCGAGGCTGCGCCGCGCGGCGCCGTCGAGATCACCGAGGTCGCGCAGCCCGACGCCGATGTAGGGTCGCACGACCCGACCGTCTTTCAGGATCGCCACCGCGGTTCGCCGCACGCGATTGATGGGAACGGCGTAGCCGTAGCTGCCGCCCGGGCCGGCGCTCATCGCCGTGGTCAGCCCGATCACCTGACCGTCGAGGTCGACCAGCGGTCCGCCCGAGTCACCCGGGTTGATGTTGGCGTCGGTGAGCAGGTAGCTCTGCGGCGAAGCCTTCCCGCCGCCGTCGAGCTCGGAGCGGGCGCTGATGATCCCGGCGGTGAAGGTCTCGTCGAGATCGAGCGGGCTGCCGACCGCCAGCACCCACTCGCCGACCGCCGCGCTGTCGGAGTCTCCGAAGCGCGCGGCCGAGAGATCGTGCGGCGGCTCGAACATCCGGATCACCGCCACGTCGCTCTCGACGTCGAGCCCGACCAGCTCGGCGCCCAGCCGGCGCCCGTCGCTCAGCACCACGCCGATCGGCTCGGCCGTGGCGCCCGCCGGGGGGCCGGACCAGCCGTCGAACAGGTGGCTGCTGGTGACGACGTCGCCACGCGTGTCCAGGATGATCCCGGAACCGGTGGCGTCGTCCTCGGCACCGCTGACCTCGAGGCGGACCACCGAGGGACCGATCGCGTGCGCCACCTGCGCGAACGCCAGCGAGAGGACGCGCGCCGTCGGCGGTTCGACCGCTCGCGGGCGGACCCGCCCCTGGGCCGGCCCGGCCGACGCTTCGGCCAACAGCAGCGCGGCCGCGCACAACCACGATCCTTGCACCGGCGATTCCTCGTCGGTGCGGAAAAGCATCCGGCGTGCCCCCGCCCGAGCCCCCGCCGAATCGCGCCCGACGCGGCGGCGCGGCGATCCGTCGTTACGAACAGCGGCCGCGCCGGCGCGCGCGCGTCACTTGACGGTGACGAACCGGGTCCCGTTGGGGCCGCGCACGCGCAGGAGGTGGCCGCCGTTCCGGGCGGCGCCATGCAGCGCGCTCACCGCGTCGTCGGCCGAGCTGACCGGCCGCCGATCGACCTCCACGATGACGTCGCCCGGACGGAGGCCGGCGTGCTCGGCCGGGCTCCCGTCGACGACGTCGGTGATCACCGCTCCCTTGGTGCCGCGGTCGATCCCCAACGAGGCCGCCACGTCCGGCGTCAGCGTCTGCAGCGCAAGGCCCAGCTTGGCCTGCCCCTGCTCGGCGTTCTGCCGCGCGTCCTCGTCCGGCAGCTCGCCGAGCGCGACCTGCGTCTGCGACTGCTTCCCATCGCGCACGTAGTGCAGAACCACCCGGGCGCCGATCGGCTCGTTGGAGACGAAGTCGACCACGTCGCCGGCGCCGGCGATCTTCTGACTGTTGACCTCGGTGATGACGTCGCCCGGGCGCATCCCGGCCTTGCCCGCGGGGCCGCCCGGCGTGGTCTCGGCCACGAACGCCCCGGTGGAGGGGACCGACTTGCCGAGCTTGGCCTTTTGGGCCTCATCGAGATCCTTGACGTCGGTCAGCATGAGGCCGAGGTAGGCGTAACGGACGCGCCCCTCTTTCACCAGCGCCTGCGCCACCCGCCGCACCTCGTTGACCGGGATGGCGAACCCGTACGCGCCGCCGGCGCCGACCTGGATGAGCGTGTTGACGCCGACCACCTCGCCCTCGAGGTTGACCAGCGGCCCGCCCGAGTTGCCAGGGTTGATCTTGGCGTCGGTCTGGATGTAGCCGCGCACGCGGCGGCCGGACATCTGCACGTGCCGTCCCGGCCGTCCCTTGCCGCTGACGATCCCGGCGGTCACGGTCTGCTCGAGGCCGAGCGGGCTGCCGACCGCCACCACCCACTCGCCGACATCCAGCTTGTCGGAGTCGCCGAGGCGCGCCACCACCAGGTTCGACGGCGGGTGATCGAGCCGCACGACGGCGACGTCGGTCTGCGCGTCCTTGCCGACCACGTGCGCGCTGTACTCCTTCTCGTCGTTCATCGTGACGGTCACCTTGGTCGCCCCCTGGACGACGTGGCGGTTGGTCACGATGTCGCCGTTGGTGTCGATGATGAAGCCCGAGCCGACGCCGTGCGCGGGGCCGGGCGCCGGCATTCCGCCGCCGCCGGGCCCGAAGAAGTGCCGGAAGAAGGGCGGGACCTCGTCGTCGCCCCCCTCGTCACCCTCGTCGTTCGGCACCGGCATCCGGCCGTGCGGCCCCATGCCCCGGCCGCCGCCGATCTCGACCTCGATGCGGACCACCGAAGGGGCCAGCGCCTTGGCGACGTTGGAGAAGGCGTGCGAGAGCGCCCGCGCCTCGTTGGGCGCCTCCGTCTTGGGCGTCACGGCCGCGCCGGCCGCCTGGGCCGTGGCGGGCGAGAGGACCGACGTCGGCGTGCGCGCGCTGAAACCTACCGCGGCGCCCAGCAGGGTCAGAGCGAAGACGAGGCGCAGGCGAGTCCGGTTCATGTCGTTCCTTTGTATCGAGTTGGATGAGCTGTCAAGCTGCACGGGATGCCCGGCATCCCGCGCATTTTTCGCGAACTTGCGGCGACACCCTGGATAACCGGATGCGCGCGGTGAAAAATTCCGGTATCGGTCCTTTCCGATGAACGCGAGCTCACCTTGAACTGGCTCCGCCGTTTGCGCGAAGCGCCCGTCACCGGCGCGCTGATCGCGGTCAACCTGCTCGTCTACGCCATCATGGTCGTGGCGTCGCGGCGCTTCGTCTCCTTCAGCGGCGAGACCCTGATCGCCGCGGGCGCCTCGCTGACCGGCTTCGACGGCGCTGTTTCGCACTGGCGCTGGCTCACGGCGGCGTTCGTCCACGCCGGCCTGCTGCACATCGTGATGAACCTCTGGGTGCTGGGACAGATCGGGGCGCTGTCGGAGAAGGCGCTCGGGCGCGGGCTCATCGCCGCGACGTACCTCGTCACCGGCGTGCTCGGCAACGTGCTCTCGACGGTGCACGCCGCGGCGACGGTCGGGCAGAGCGTCTCGGTGGGCGCCTCGGGCGCCATCATGGGCCTCATCGGCATGGCGACGACGTTCGCCTGGCGGACCGGGCAGCGCCGGGCGGCCAAGGCGCTGGCGATCAACATCCTCTTCGTCCTCGGCGTCGGGCTGTCGCTGTCGGCGCGCGGCATCACCCTGGTCGACAACGCGGCGCACATCGGCGGCCTGGTCGCCGGCGCGCTCATCGGGTTCGTGCGCGCCTCCATCCCCCGCCCGATGCCGCGCTGGCTCGACGTGACGGCCATCGCCGCCTCGTTCGCGCTGACCGCGATCGCCTTCGCCGTCGTCCAGCTCTCGGGCGGCTGACCTGCCGCCGCCCCCCTCGCCAGTCCCTGCATTACATTAAGCGCATGGCGATCGAGAGCGTCAATCCGGCCACCGGTGAGCGCTGGCGAACGTTCGAGCCCGAGAGCACGGAAGAGGTCGACGCGAAGCTGGCGCGCGCCGCGGCCACGTTTCGAATCTGGAGCGGGCGACCGGTCAAGGAGCGGGCGGCCGTGGTGGCCCGCGCCGGTCAGATCCTCGACGAGGAGCGGCAGACCTTCGGCCGGCTCATGACGCTCGAGATGGGAAAGCTCGTCGGCGCGGGCGCGGACGAGGCGGCCAAGTGCGCCACCGCCTGCCGCTACTACGCCGAGCACGGTGAGGAGTACCTGCGACCGGAGGTGGTCGCCGAGTCGGCCGGTAGCCGTGACGCGATCTGCTTCGAGCCGCTCGGCGCCGTGCTGGCGGTGATGCCCTGGAATTTCCCGTTCTGGCAGGTGATCCGGTTCGCGGCGCCCGCGCTGGTGGCCGGCAACGTGGGCCTGCTCAAGCACGCCTCCAACGTCCCCCAGTGCGCGCTGGCGCTGGAGGCGCTGTTCCGGCGGGCGGGCGCGCCGGAGGGGGTGTTCGAGAACCTGCTCATCGGCTCGGAGCGGGTCGCGGCGGTGATCGCCGACGACCGCGTGGCGGCGGTGACCGTCACCGGCAGCGAGGCGGCCGGGCGCGCCGTCGGCCAGGCGGCCGGCGCGGCGCTCAAGAAGAGCGTCCTCGAGCTCGGCGGCAGCGACCCCTTCCTGGTGCTGGCGAGCGCCGACCTCGAGCGCGCCGTGGCCGTCGCCGTCAAGGCGCGGATCGTGAACAGCGGGCAGTCGTGCATCGCCGCCAAACGCTTCATCGTCGTCGACGCCGTCTACGAGCGCTTCGCCGCGGCGTTCACGGCGGCGATGGCCGCGCTCACGGTGGGCGACCCCGCCGATCCCAAGACCCAGGTCGGGCCGCTCGCCACCGCCGCCATCCGCGACGGCGTCGCCGACCAGGTGGCGCGCTCGGTGGCCGCCGGCGCGCGCGTCCTGACCGGCGGGCGGCCCCTCGATCGCCCCGGGTGGTTCTACGCGCCGACGGTGCTGGCCGACGTCCCGCCCTCGGCGCCCGCTGCGCGCGACGAGGTCTTCGGCCCGGTCGCCGCGCTCTTCCGCGTCGCCGGCACCGACGAAGCGATCGCGCTCGCCAACGCCACGGCCTTCGGGCTGGGCGCCGCGGCGTTCACCCGCGATCGCCGCGAAGCCGAGCGTCTCGGGCGCGAGCTCGAGGCCGGGAGCGTGTTCATCAACGGCATGGTCGCCTCCGACGCGCGCTTCCCGTTCGGGGGGGTCAAGCGCTCCGGCCACGGCCGCGAGCTGTCGCGCTACGGCCTGCGCGAGTTCGTGAACATCAAGACCGTCCGGATGACCGATCTCGGCTAGGGTCCCGCCGAGATCGCCTGTTGCTCTTCCAGGCGATCGAGGCGCCGCAGCGCCGGCACGCGCCAGGCGGTGACCAGGGTGACGACCACGGTGACGATCCCGCCCGCCACCACCGAGGAGACGGTGCCGACGAGCTTGGCCGCCAGGCCCGATTCGAAGGCGCCGATCTCGTTCGAGGATCCGATGAAGATCTGGTTCACCGCGGAGACCCGCCCCAGCATGCTCGAGGGGACCAGGACCTGGAGCAGCGTTCCCCGGAAGTAGACGCTCAACATGTCGGCCGCGCCGCTGGCCGCCAGCACGACCATCGACACCCAGAACCAGCGGGAGAGCGCGAAGCCGATGGTGAAGACGCCGAACAGCGCGACCGCCGAGAGGAAGAGTCGGCCGGCGCGCCCCGGCGGCGGCCGCAGCGCGAGCAGCGCCGACATCAGCACCGCGCCCACCGCCGGCGCGGCGCGCAGCGCGCCCAGACCTTGCGGGCCGACGTGCAGGATCTCGTCGGCGAACAGCGGCAGGATGGCGACCGCGCCGCCGAACAGCACCGCCAGCAGATCCAGCGTCATCGCCCCCAGGAAGATGGGCCGGCTGACGAGAAAGGCGAGGCCGGCCCGGACGCTCTCGATCAGCGACTCCTCCCGGATGACCGGCGGGCGCGCCGGCGCGGCGATCTGGACCACCATGAAGAAAGCGATCGCCATCAGCGCCGCGGCGATGGCGTACGACGAGGTCGCGCCCACCCATACATAGAGGATCCCGCCGATGGCGGGACCGCTGACCGCCGCCACCTGCCAGAGGCCGGTGCGCCAGGCGACGGCGCTCGGGAAGAGCGGCCGCGGAACCAGATCCGCCGCCAGGGCGTTGCGCGCCGGCAGGAGGAAGCTGCGCGCCGCGCCGCAGACCACGATCACCGCGTAGATCGTCCCCTGGATCCAGCGGCCCCCGCGCCCGCGCGCCAGAAAGAGCGCGCTCGCCACGGCCAGCGCCGCCGAGCAGCAGAGCAGGATCGCCAGCGCGCCCAGCATGATCCGCCGCCGGTCGAGGAGGTCGGCCACGTGCCCCGCGTAGAGCGCGCAGGCGATGAACGGCGCCGCCTCGGCGAGCCCGACCATGCCCAGCGCCAGGGCGTCGTGGGTGACGGCGTACATCTGCCAGGCCACCACCACCCCCTGGATCTGGGCGCCCATCGCCATGGCCAAAATGCTGGCCACGAACCAGCGGAAATTCACGAGGCGGAGCGGGGCGTAGGGATCGTGCGGAACGGAAACGACAGGAGCCTGAGACATCCGGTCCTAGAGTACGGTACAAAGGCGTCTCCTCCACAGACCCGGTGCCCTGCGTGACGCTCGGAAAAAATTTTCGCCTCCCGACGGAGGTCAAGCCCAAGAGCTACGACGCCGATCTGCGCGTCGACCTCGCCGCCGGGCGCTTCGAGGGGACGCTGGTCATCGCGCTCCAGCTCGCCGCACCCCGGAACGACATCCCGCTCCACGCGGTCGGCCTCGACGTCACGGTGGCTGGCGTCGACCTGCCGGGGGGGCGCCACCTGCCGGCGACGGCGGCGCTGGATGCCACCAGCGAGACCGTCATGCTGGCGTTCGGCGAGGCGCTCCCCGCCGGCCCGGCCAAGCTGACGCTCACCTACCAGGGCGCCTTCAGCCCGGGGCTCCGTGGCCTCTACCGGGCGGGGCCGCTGGCGGTCACCCAGTTCGAGGCGGCCGACGCCCGGCGCCTCTTCCCCTGCTTCGACGAGCCGGCGTTCAAGGCGGTCTGGCGCATCACGGTCTCGGGCGTTCCCGCGGACGCGGTGGCGCTGTCGAACGGCGTCGCCACCCGGGACGAGAACGACGGCCGCGGCGGGCGGCGGATCACCTTCGCGGCGACCCCACCGCTGTCGTCCTACCTCATCGCGCTCGTCGTCGGTCCCCTCGTCCCGAGCGCCGTCACCCGCGTCCGCGAGGTCCCCCTCTGTACCTGGACCACGGTGGAGAAGCGCCACCTCACCTCGTTCGCGCAGGAGACGGCGGCCGCGGTGCTGTCGCGGCTCGAGGACTACTTCGGCCTCCCCTACCCGTTCGGCAAGCTCGATCAGATCGGCGTCCCCGACTTCGAGGCGGGGGCGATGGAGAACGCGGGCGCCATCACCTTCCGCGAGGTGGCGCTCTTGGCCGACCCCGCCACCGCGCCGCTGGCGGTGCAGAAGCGGGTGGCCGAGGTGATCACGCACGAGCTCGCGCACCAGTGGTTCGGCAACCTGGTGACGATGGCCTGGTGGGACGACCTGTGGCTCAACGAAGCGTTCGCCACCTGGATGGCCTACAAGATCGTGGACGACTGGCGGCCGTCCTGGCGGATCTGGATGGACTTCGAGGCCGGCAAGGGGGCGGCGCTGGCCCTCGACGCGCTCGTTTCGGCGCACCCCATCCGCGCCGAGATCGCCAACGCCGAGGAGGCGGGCGAGTCGTTCGACGCCATCACCTACGAGAAGGGGGGCGCCGTCCTCCGCATGCTGGAGGGGTTCCTGGGCGCCGACCGTTTTCGGGACGGCATCCGCCTCTACATGCGCCGGCACCGCGAGGCCAACGCCACCGCCGACGATCTGTGGGGCGCGCTCGGTGAGGCGTCCGGGCAGCCGATCCTGGAGATGGCCAACGGCTGGATCCGCCAGACCGGCTACCCGCTGGTCAGCCTCTCGCTGGAGAGCGCCGACGGCAAGACGACGGTGCGCCTCACGCAGCGGCGGTTCTTCGCCGAGCCCGGCGCGGCGGCGCGCGGGTCGTCGACGCGCTGGCTGGTCCCGATCGTGCTGCGCTTCCGTGACGCGGCGGGCGTCAAGGAGCAGCCGGTGCTGCTCTCCGACGGCGAGGCGCGCGTGGCGCTCGGCGCCGAAGGTCCGGTCGCCTGGTGCCTCGGCAACGCCGAGTCGCGCGGCTTCTACCGGACGGCCTACGACGCCGAGACGCTCGCCCGGCTGCTGCCGGCGGTCGCCGAGCTGCGACCGGCCGAGCGGGTGGCGCTGGTCTCCGACGCCTGGGCGCTGGTGCGCGCGGGCGAGGCGACCATCGAGGACTTCCTCGCGCTGGTGAAGAGTCTCGGACAGGAGACCGACCACGTCGTGCTCGACGAGCTGGTGGCGCGGCTGTCGATCATCGAGCACCGATTCCTCGACGACGCCGATCGCGATCGCTTCGGCGCCTTCGTGGCCGAGCTGTTCGGCGCGCAGGCGGCGGCGCTCGGCTGGGCGCCGGCCCCGGGCGCGCTCGAGGACGACGAGACGCGCCTGCGCCGCGCCGTCCTCCTGCGGGCGCTCGTGCTCCTGGCCCGCGATCCGGCCGCGGTGGCCGAGGCGGCCAGCCGCCTCCCGGCGGCGCAAGCGAGCGCCGGCGCGCCGCCGCTCGACCCCAACCTGCTCGACACCGTGGTGACGGCGGCGGCCCGCGGCGCCGACGAGGCGCGGTTCGAGGACCTGCGCGCGCGGGCGCGCAGCGACGCCGACCCGGCCGCCAAGCGCCGTTTCCTGCACGCGCTGGCGCGGGTGGAGACGCCCGCGCTGGCGGCCCGCGCCGTCGAGCTGGCGCTCGGCGCCGACCTGCCGATGCAGGACTTCTCCTCCTACCTCGGCGTCTTGCTGGGAAATCGCGCCACCCGCGAGGCGGCCTTCCGCCTCATCCGCGAGCGCTGGACCGAAACCCGCGCCAAGGCAGACTCGCCGATGATCCTGCGCCGCCTGGTGGAGGCGCTGGCGGCGCTGCCCGAGCGGCGCCACCTCGACGAGGTGCGCGCCTTTCTGGCGGCGCATCCGATCGACGGCGCCAAGCAGGCGACGGCACAAACGCTGGAACGGATGCAGATGGACGCCGACCTCCGCGACCGCATCATCGCCCGCGTCAGCGCCTGGCTGCGCGAACCCGGCGGGCGCCAGGCCCAGGCGGGCGTGGGGCGACCGGGCGGGCTCTTCATCGCCGCGCTGACCGCGGCGGCCGTCTTCTTCGGCGGGCAGCGGCTCGTTCCCCGGCTCGTGTCCGCGCCGCCGCCGGTCGTCCAGCCCGCGCCGCCGCCGGCACCTCCGCCCCCGACGACCGCCGACGCGGCCGCGGCCGACGGCGCCACGACGAGCCTCGATGCCGCCGCCCACGACGCAGGCAGCGCCAACACGCCGCCGGTGCCGGACGCCGCCCTGGCGCCGGAGGCCGACGCAGCACGCGCCGCCCGCAAAGCCGCCCCGCGCGAAGAGGAAAACCCGACCGAGGAAAAGCCGACCGAGGCCAAACCGGCGGAGGCAAAGTCGGCCGCGGCGACGGAGCGCAGCGACGAGAAGCCAGCCGACAAGGACCTCGCGCGCGAGGCCTGGCGCCACAACCGCCCGGATTTGAGCGTCGACGGCCCCCGCGCCGCGTTGCTCATCCCGATCAAGGGTTCGAGCGAGGGCGCGACCTTCAAGGTCACCAACAATCCACACGCCGTGACGGTCAAGCTCCCCCAGGCCGCCTCGATGATCACCATGCGGCTCTACAAGGTCGATCGCGAGGGGTTCCGCCTGGTCCGGATCAATCAGGCGGAGAAGGACGCCAAGCCGGAGGACGGCACCGAGCTCAAGATCAGCTTGACGGATCTCGGTCCCCCGCAGGTCGAAATCAAGGACGACTTCGTGCGCGTCACGGTGCGCCGCCCCAGCGCACCGCTGCCCAAGAGCGCCAAGGCCGCCGCGTCCCCGGCGGCCGATTCGCCCGACACCGCCGGAGCCGGAGCCGGAGAATGACGAGCCGGCGTCAGCTCGTCCTGTGCGTCTCGAGCCAGCTGTCGATCTCGGCCAGCTTGGCCGCCAGCGCGGCCTTGGCGTAGCCCTCGCGCGCCGCGCCCGCGAGCGCCCGGGCGCGCGGCCGATCCCGCCCCGATTCCCACAACGCGCGCGCCAGCGCGAAGCAGGTCTCGGCCCGCTGCGAGGGGTCGCTCTCCTTGGCCTCGCGGATCTTGAAGGCCCGCTCGAGCGGCGTGATGGCGCTGATCGCATCGCCCTCCGCGAGGTAGCTCACGCCGATCCCGGTGAGCGCGTAAGCGAGGTCGGGGTTGTCCAGCCCGAGCTCGCGTTCCCAAATGATGCGCGCCTTCTCGAACGAGCTCCGTGCCTCGCGGGCGCGCCCGAGCGCGTCCAGGATCTCGCCCCGGTTGTTGAGCTGAATCGCCAGCTCCGGATGGCTGGCCCCGAGCCCGTTCTCCAGGATCGCGAGCGACCGGTCGACGTGCTCCAGCGCCTCTTGGTTGCGCCCCAGCTCCATGAGCGCGACGGCCAGGTTTCCCTCGGAGATCCCCACGTCCGGGTGGTCACGACCGAGCGCCCGTTCCTTGAGCGCCAGCGCCTGCTGTTGCACCCGCAGCGCCGCCTCGCGCTCCCCCTCGCGCTGGTAGATGCCGCCCAGGTTGTTGAGCAGCCAGGCCTGCAAGAGCTCGTGCCCCCCGATGCGCTGGAGGATCGCGTCGGCGTACTTGGCCCATCGCTCGCCGTCGCCGTGGCGCCCCTGCTGGTAGCCGACCACCCAGACCAGGTTGGTGGCGTCCTCGGCGCGCACCTCGTCGTCGCGCGAAGCCTCGGCCGCCAAATAGGAGGCGACCAGCATCTTCTCGGCCGCCGGCACGTCGTTCGACTTGCTCTCCATCTTGCCGATGGCGGCCGCCGTCTCGGCGACGAGGGGCTCATATCGCACCGCCCGCGCGTCCTCGATGAGGCGGGGCGCGACCTGCAGGCCCTCGCGGTAGCGGCCCGAGTCGTAGAGCGCCTTCATGTCGGCGAGCCGATGCCGGAGCTCGCCGACGCGCGCGCGGGTGGTCGGATCCTCGGGCGGGCGCACCACCGACCGGAGCAGCGGAACGTCGGCGCACCGATCGAGGGGGCCCAGGTTGTTGGCGGCGCTCACCGCGTTCTCGACCACCTCGCCGTTCGCGTCGCCGAAGAGGTCGGTCAAGGCGCGCAGTCCCCCCAGCCGCTCCTGCAGGCAGGTCATGCGCAGGTCGAGCACCTCGGCCGACTGCTCGCCCCGCTCCGAGGTCGCCGCGCACGCCTCGCGGTACATCTTGGCCCACCCCTGCGCATACCCGGTCAGGATGCGGTTGACCGTGGCATAGACCTCGTTCGCGTAGCTCTTGCCGGTGTGCAGGAAGGCGGCGTGAATTCTGGCCTGGCGGGGGGACTCGGGCGCGCCCGCCGCGGTGAGGTCCCAGATGCCGGCCAGGCGGTCCGGCCCGGCGCTGCAGATCGAGGGGTGGTCGGCCAGGCTCCGGTGAACGCCGACGGTCAGCGCCACGGGCAGAAGCGCCGCCGCCGCCACGGCCAAGAAGCGCAACCGGGCCGTGTTCGGGTTCTTGCCGAGCGCTTCGAGCAGCTCGCCCATCGAGGGGTAGCGCTCCTCGGCCTGCGGCCGCAGCCCCCGCAGCAGCACCTTGCGGACCCAGGGCGGGACCCTCGAGGCGGCGGGCGCCTCCCGCACCTGCCCCTGCACCACCGCCGTCGTGAGGGCGAACATCGTGTTGCCGGTGAACGGACGCTCGCTGTAGAGCGCCTCGTAGAGCGCCACGCAGAAGCTGAACTGGTCCGTGCGGGCGTCGGTGGGCGTCCCCAGGAACTGCTCCGGGGCCATGTAGGCCGGCGTCCCCATCATCGCGCCGGTGCGGGTCAGCTGGACGTCGAACATGCCCGACGACGGCTCGGGCGGCGTGGGGGGACCGCTCGCTCCGTTGGGGCCGCTCAGCACGACGGTCTCCATCGGGTTGCCGACCAGCGTCGGCCCGTCCTCACTGAACAGGACGGGGATCCGCTTGCCCGGCGAGCTCGGCTCGGCGGCGGGCTTGTCGGTGACCTGGCGCGCCAGCCCGAAGTCCATGACCCGGACCTCGCCGTCCCGGCCGACCATGACGTTGTCGGGCTTGAAGTCGCGGTGCACGAGCCCCTTGTCGTGCGCGGCCTCGAGCCCTCGCCCGGCCGCCACGAACACCCGCAGGACCTCCTGCCAGCCCCGGGGCTGCGCCTGCAGCCAGTAGGTGACGGTGTTCCCCTCGACGAACTCCATGGCGATGAAGACCTGGTCGCGAAACGTCCCCACGTCGTAGACGACCACCACGTTCGCGTGCGACAGGCGCGCGATCGCCTGCGCCTCGCGCAGCGTCCGCTGCCGGCCTTCGATCAGGGAGACACCGTTCCCCGGTTTGACCCGCAGGAGCTTGACCGCCACCTTGCGATCCAGCTCAGGATCGTAGGCGGCGTAGACCTCGCCCATGCCGCCGCGTCCGACCATGCCCAGCACGACGTAGCGGCCGATCGTCGCGCCGCGCTCGAGCGGGGCGGTCGGCTGGTCGGACGGCGGGTTCGGCGGGGCTCCGGCTCCGGTCGACATCGAGGCCTGCGGGCCTCCTACATCGACGGGTCGGCGCCCCGATTTGAGCGCAAGATTTGAGACCGGGGCCGGACAGTGCGACCCTAAGCTCGCCAAGGACCCGGCTTGATGTTAGTGAAAGGTATCCGTCCGTGACGCCGCTGCACCTCGACCTTCCTCTCACGGTCTCCCCGGCGATCGTCTCGCCGACGCGCCGGCTCCTGGAGTCGAAGCTGGCGCCGGTCCTGGACGACGAGGACGCGGTCTTCCGGGTGGCCATGACCGCGCACGAGCTGCTGGAAAACGCGGCGAAATACGCCTCCGACGGCAAGGCCCGGCTCGAGGTCGAGGTCTCGCCCCGCGGCGACGACGCCGTGGTCCGCGTGGTGGTGACCAACACCTCGACTCAGGAGCACATCGACAACCTGGGCGCCTGCTACGCCGAGATGAACGCCGAGTCGGACGCCATGGCTCACTACTTCACGCTCATGCGCCGGAACGCCCGGGTGGGGGCGGTCTCGCGCCTCGGGCTGGCCCGGGTTCGCGCCGAGGGCGAGATGGAGATCGAGGTGGACATCAACGGTCCCACCGTCAAAGTTGTGGCGTCCGGGATCGTCGTTCGCTCGTAAACGCCCTCCAAACCGCCGCCGCCTCACGCATCACAGAAACCACATCTACCCACTTCGTCCGACGTTGGCGTCCAAAGTCGGTGAATTGGGGTGAAAATGCGCGAATGCCGCTTGTCAAATAACCACAGCGGCAGATAATAGAGGCTCGTCTCCCCCACACCCCCACGTGGAGGTCGTTTCCGATGCGGTCCAGGTTGTTCATTTGCGCCGCGCTTGCGGGCACCTTTGTCGCTGGTAGTTGGTCTTCGGCTGCGCACGCCGATCCCAAAGCAAAAGGCGAGAAAAAGAAGGCCAGCACAGCCGACAGCGACGACAAGATCATCAGTAAGCAGCTGCAGTGGGAAGATTCGGTGATGGGCCCTGACGACAAGAGGGCCGAGCTCGACAAGATCGCGCGGGCGCAGGCCATCAACAAGGCCGCCGCCGAGAAGGCCGCCAGGGAAAAAGAGAAGGCAGACGCTCAAGCGGCGCGGGAGAAGGAAAAGGCTGACGCCGCCCCCAAGACGAGCAAGCGCGGCGGCGAAGTCGCGCTGCCGACGCTGCCCGACGAGGACTCCGGTCAAGGGAACAGAGCAAAGAACGGCAAGTCGAGCGAGATCTCGCCCAAGCTCGAGACGGCGACCGCCGCGGCGCCGCCCCCGCCGGTGAAGCACGGCGACGACAAGTTCATCGACAAGCTGCTCAAGGACGACGGCGGCAACAAGAAGCACAAGGCCTCGGCATCCGAGGACAAGGCGCTCGACGACCTCTTGGCCGTCGACAAGCCGGAGAGCAAGGGCAAGAAGGGGAAGAAGGACGACGTCGACGCGCTGCTGTCCGCCAAGCCTCAGCCGATGCCGGAGACGCACGTCAAGCACGAGACGCCCGAGTGGGCGAAGCCGGAGATCTCCTCGGCGCCGGTGGAGGCAGCGATCACCGTGCGCCAGCAGCCGAAAAAGGACGACGGAATCATCCACGTCGTGCAGGGTGCGGCTACGCCGAACGGTCGGGCGATCGTTCCGGCGCACCGGACGGTCGCCACGCCCCCGCCGGCCCGACCCGTGCCGGTGGCCACGCGCACGCCCGCGGGGCGCAGGCAGGCGGGCTCCTCGGGCGGCAGCTGGGACGATCCGTTCGCGGATCGCAGCGCTCCCAAGAAGACCGTGGCCGCTCGCGAGACCCACCGCAACGACAGCGGAGCCGACGACCTCGATGACGTGGCTCCCGTTCGGCGGCGGCCCCCGGCCAGCCGCGGCGGCGACGCGGGCAACGCCAGCGCAAAGACGACCGCCGGCACCCGGCGGTCCGCCCCGGCGGCCAAGCCGAAGTGGAAGGATCCCTTCACCGAGAACGCGGCCCCTGCGCCGGCGGCCCACCCGACCATCGCCACGCGCGAGCCCCGCCAGCGTGGATCGTCAGAATCGACCAAGTGGGACGTCGCCGGGCGGCACAGCTCGGCGAGCGCCGCCGAGACCGAGACGACCCACAGCCGAAGCGGCCGCTGGGGCGTGCTCAAGAAGCACGCCCACTAGGGTTCGTCGCCGACTTCGTAGATCACCGCGCTGGCGGGTGGCAGCGAGAAGGCCGCGCCTGCGCGCGCTTCTCCCGGCAGGGCCAGGTCCGCGGTGGCGAGGGCCAGTCGCCATGAACCGGCGCCGGACGGAACGGTGACCGAAGCCGCCTCGGCGCCGAGGTTGGCGGCGGTGAAGGTCGCTGCGCCGCCCGGATCGCGGCGGGTGATGGTCAGCCAGCGCGCGCGCGCGTCGAACGCGACGCCGGTCAGGTCCTTGCGGCCGTTGTGGAGCGGCGCCAGGCGCCGCCGGAGCCCGAGGAGCGCCCGATAAAACGCCAGCATCTCGGCGTGGGGCGCCCCGGCCAGCGAATCCCAGCGCAGCTTGGCGCGCCGAAAGGTCTCCTCCGCCTGCGGGTCGGCCCACACGCCCGGATCGGCCCCCTCTTCGAGCAGGTGCTCGTACTCCTGGTGGCGCCCCTGGCGCACCGCCTCGGCCAGCGCCGCATCGCCGTGGCTGGTGAAGTAGTCGAACGGCGCCTCCTCGGCGTACTCCTCGCCCTGGAACAGCAGCGGCAGCGCCGGCGTGGAGAACAGCACCACGGCGGCGACCTTCTGGAGCGCGGGCCCGACCAGCTGGCCGAGCCGCCGCCCGCCACAGGCGTTGGCGATCTGATCGTGGTTCTGGTTGAAGGCGACGAAGCGCTCGCCGGCCTCCTTGGCCGACGATGCGCCGTGGCGGCGGCGCCGAAATCGGGACCGCTGCCCGTCGTACACGAAGCCGCTGCCGATCGCCTTGGCCAGATCACCGGTGCGGCCGAAGTCGGCGAAGTAGCCGCGGCGGTTCCCGGTGAGGAGCGCGTGCTGCGCGTGGTGGAAGTCGTCGCTCCACTGCGCGTCGAGGCCCAGCCCGCCGACCTCGGCCGGACGGATGACGCGCGGGTCGTTCAGATCGCTCTCGGCGACCAGCCAGGCGCGGCGGCCGAGGCGCCCCGCCTCGGCGTGGAAGGCGTCGGCGAGCTCGGCCAGGATGTGGCGCGCGCCGAAGTCGAAGATCCCGTGGATGGCGTCCAGGCGGAGACCGTCGACGTGGTACTCGGTCAGCCAGTGGAGCGCGTTGTCGACGAAGAAGCGGCGCACCTCGTCGCTGTCGGCCCCGTCGAAGTTGAGCGCCGCGCCCCAGGGCGTCTGATAGCGGTCGGTGAAGTAGGGGCCGAAGTCGTGGAGGTAGTTCCCCTCCGGCCCGAGGTGGTTGTAGACGACGTCCAGGAACAGCGCGAGGCCGTGCGCGTGACAGACGTCGACCAGCCGACGCAGCCCCTCCGGCCCGCCGTACGCCTCGTGCGGCGCGTAGAGCGACGCGCCGTCGTAGCCCCAGTTGCGGGCCCCCGGGAAGGTGGCCACCGGCATCAGCTCGACCGCCGTCACCCCCAGGTCGCGCAGGTACGGCAGCTTGGCGGCCACGCCGGCGAACGTCCCCTCGGGCGAAAACAGCCCGACGTGCAGCTCGTAAAAGACGAGCTCGCCGAGCGGCAGGCCCCGCCAGGCAGCGTCGGTCCAGCGAAACGCGCCCGGCGCCACGACGCGCGACGGGCCGTGCACGCCCGCCGGCTGCCGGCGCGAGACTGGATCGGGGCGCGCCCCGGCGCCCGGGAGGACGTAGAGGTAGTCGGTTTCGGCGGGGGCCTGAGCGGCGGTGGCGCGCGCGCTGAACACGGCGCCCTCGTCGCGCGCCATCGGCAGCTCGGCCCGCGGCGCGCCGTCGGGCCCCAGGAGCCGCACGGACATCGACGCCGCACGCGGCGCCCACACCGAGAAGGTGACCGTTCCGTCCGGAGCGACGTTCGCGCCGCGCTCGAGGTGCCAGCTCATCCTGGCAAGATAATGCCAGCTCGGCGCAATCACATGGTGGGAGCGGCGGCGTCGGGCGTCGCGGGCGGCACACCACCATCGGGCGTCGCGGGCGGCGCGCCGCCGTCGGGCGTCGCGGGCGGCACACCACCGTCGGGCGTCGCGGGCGGCACGCCACCGTCGGGCGTCCCGGGCGGGACGCCCCCATCGAGCCGTGGCCCACCCCCGTCGGAGGGCGGCGGGGTGCCGGCGTCGGCCGCGGGGCAGCCGTCGTCGACGAGCCCGTTGCAGTCGTCGTCGATCCCGTTGCCGCAGATCTCGACCGCCCCCGGGTGGACGGCGGCGTTTTGGTCGTTGCAGTCGTTGCACCAGGGGGTCCCGTCCCCGTCGGCGTCGGTCACGTCGCCGCTGCCGTCCTCGCAACCGAGGAACTTCTGCACGAAGGCGGCCCGGTCGCTCACCTCCTGTCGCATGCCGGCGACGCCGTGGACGTGCGCGGCGACGGTAACCGCCTTGTGCGGATCGGCCGCCACTGCGTCGGCGATCTGCGCCGACCAGGCGTCGACCCAGGACTGGATCTGCGCCACGTTCCAGCGCGGCAGCAGGGCGCGGATCTCGGCGACGTAGTTGGCGCGCCAGGTCGGATCGTTCATGACGATCAGGTAGTGCTGGCCGGGCTTCTGCATGGTGGCCCGCGTGCTCCACCAGTAGATGGGGTTGGCGTCGCTTCGACCGAGCCAGTCGAAGCTGGCGTCGGCGTCGTCGACCAGCCACTCATACCCCTTGGCGGGGTAGTCGTAGAGGTAGAAGTTGTGGCCTCCGCCGTAGTAGCCGTCGGCGTCGTTGATCAGCATCTCCGCCGCCCACTGGGCGATCGCCTCGTTCATGTCGACGACCGCGGCCATCGAGGGGACGTCGTGCGCCGCCCAGAAGGCGGTCAGCCGATCCCAGTCGGGCGCCAGCGTGTTGGTCTCCGGCGTGTAGCCCCCCTTGAACAGATCTCCGTCGGAGAAGCCGGGGAAGACACGTTTGAGGTAGCCGTGGTCGGTCTTCTCTTCGTTGGCGTAGAGGCCGTAGAGCGTGCCATTGAAAGAGATCGTCCCGCTGTTGGCGCAGGGGGCCGGCTGTCCCAGCATCGGCAGGACGTTGAAGGCCAGCCGCTCCTGCAGGAAGGTCTGGTCGTCGCGGGGCATGTCGAGCACGATCTTGCTGACGCCGTGGAACTTGCCGTTGGGGTTCACCTGGTCGAACGCGATCTCGAACTGCATCTTGGCGTTGGTGCCGTCGAGCGCGACGGTGTGGAGCCAGGAGGACTGCCCCTTGAGGCGGATCGTCGCGTCGGTCACCGTCTCGCTGCCGTCGTGGAAGATGATCGGGTGGTAGGTCTTCGGCTGCTGCCCCGTGGCCTCGACCTGGGCGTCGTTGAAGAACTCGTTGTTCAGCGCGTTCCAGTCGTCGGGTGTGATGTCGACCTGGTATTCGGTCAGCACCGCTGGATCGAACAGGTCCGGGCAAGCGAACGGATCGCTGGGGGGGGCGCCGTCCATGCCCGCGTCCGGAGCGCCCCCGTCGGCTCCGCGCCGGGCGACAGGTCCGCCGTCGGTGCCGCGCCCGGCCTGCTGGTCGTCGCCGCACCCGGCCAGCAGCGCCAAGGATGCCACCCCGCACCAAATACCCCGCCTCGCCGTCCTGCGCATGAGCCACCTCGAAGGGAAGGGAAGTCCGGGGTCGATTACAGCAACGCACGCGCCAACGCACGTGCCCGTGCCATCGCCGTCGGGATCACGTTTCAGTAACGTTGCGGACGCGGTGGTGACGGATCGCTACCCTCGCAAAAGGCGAGGTCGCTTCTTTCCGGCCCGATCGGCCCGGCACGATCTTTGATTAATCGCCGGCGGGATGTCATCTCGCCGTGCTCGCTTTTGTCTCGTGTTGCTCGCAGCGCCCGGCCTGCCGCTGCTCGGATGCGGCGACAACGGCCACGACAACACAGGTTCCATCTCCATGCTCACGCCCGACCCGGACGGGGGGGCGACCCCGGATGCGAGCATCCCCGGCAACGGGATTCCCGACGCCGGGCCGCTGCCGCCGCTGGTCGACAACAGCGCGGTCTACGCCCCCGGGGACTATGACCTCACGACCGTCAACATCACCGTCCCCGACGCCGCGACGCTGGCGAACGTCGAGCAGACGATGTCGAACCAGCAGCTACCGGCGGTGTTCAGCACCGCTGACTACGCTTCGGACGGGACCACGCCCAACGCCGAGCTGCAGCTGCACGGGAGCACCAGCCGGATGGCGATCCAGAAGTCGTACCAGATCCACCTGGCCAAGACGGGCGCCCCTTGGCGCGGCTCGCACACCATCAACCTGCTCAAGAACCCGTTCGACCTGACGCGCGTGCGCAACAACATCAGCTTCGACGAGTTCCGCTCGATCTCCGACTTCACGAGCCTCCGCCAGGGGTGGGTGCACCTTTACATCAACTCCGTCGACCACGGCCTCTATCAGTGGCTGGAAGAGCCGGACACCGACTTCCTCGCCGCACACGGCCTCGATCCCCAGGGGACCCTCTACAAGTCGACCGGGTTCTACTTCGAGCCGATCAGCGACGCCGTGGCGAGCGATCCGACCATGTTCGGGATGCTGGTGGAGGCCAAGGGGACGCCGGCGGTCGACAAGCTGCAGGCGATGGCCGCCGACGTCAACGACACGACCAAGAACATCAACGACGTGATCGCCAGGTGGTTCAACCGCGACAACTACGTCACCTGGCTGGCCGTCGAGATGTTGATGACCAACGACGACACCGGCACGCAGAACTTCATCCTCTACAGCCCCTCGGCCTACGCGGGCTGGTACTTTCTCCCCTGGGACTACAACGGCGCCTGGGACTGGTACGGCCAGCCGGGCGAGCCCCCGCTGCCCCGCTACCGGCAGGGGCTCTCCAACTGGTGGTCGGAGACGCTCCACGCGCGCTTCCTCAGCGACCCGAATAACCTGGCCGAGGTCGACGCGCGCATCCAGCAGCTCACCGGCACGATCAACGACGCGTCCACCCAGGCGCTGATGGCCGGCTATCACGACCTGGTGCAGTCGTTCATCAGCGTGGAGCCCGACCTCGACAACCTCCCCTGCCCCGACGGCGGCACGCCGCAGGCGATCGTCGACTGGCAGACCGAGTACACGCGCGTCGGCAGCGCCGCCAGCGCGGCGCTCGCCACCTACCAGTCGACGCTGGACCGGCCGATGCCGTTCTGGCTCTACACGCCGGCGTTCCAGGACCCGAGCAACCCGCAGTCGGTGATGCTCTCCTGGGGCGCCTCGTTCCAGCTGCACCAGATCCCCTTCACCTACGACCTGGACGTCAACACGATGCCGACGTTCGATCCGAGCGGCGCCGTGCTCTCTCAGACGGGGCTCACCGCCCCGCAGGTGACGGTCACCACGCTGCCGAGCGGCAGCTACTACTGGCGGGTGACCGCCCGGGCGGCGAACGACCCCGCGGACAACTGGCAGTCCGACTACATGGACCAGATGCTCACCATCCCGTAGGCGGCGATCTGGACGCCGCGCCGGCGGTCGGCGAAGATCGCCGCGAATGTCGCAGCGGCCCCCCCACTTCCCGCGCCACATTCCGCCCCGCGCGCACGGTCGCCTGGCCGCCGCGTCGGTGCTCGGCGTGGTCACCGCGCTGGTCATCCCCGCGCGCCTCGGAATCGCCGTCCGCCTGCTCGCCACCTGGGACGTCGCCGCGCTGGCGCTGACCGCCTTCGCCTGGCTGATCATCCTGCGCGCCGGCCCCGCCGAGACCCACCACCATGCCGGCACCCACGACCCCGGCCGCCGCGCGGTCGGCGTGCTGGTGATCGTGGCGAGCACCGTCTCGCTGCTGGCCACGGCGGTGATCCTCCGCCAGGCGCGCACCTGCCCGCTCGACTTCCGCTGGCTGTTCGTCGCGCTCTGCGTCCTGGCCGTGGCCAGCGCCTGGGTCCTGACCCACAGCGCCTACGCCCTCCGCTACGCCCACCTCTACTATCGCGACGACGACGAGGGTGTCGGCGGCCTCACGTTCCCCGGAGACACGGCGCCCTGCTACCTCGACTTCGCCTACTTCGCCTTCACCATCGGCATGTGCTTCCAGGTCTCGGACGTTTCCGTCCCGAGCCGCCAGCTCCGCCGGGCCGTGCTGGGGCACAGCGTGCTGTCGTTTCTTTACAACACGGCGATCCTGGCCACGGCGATCAACCTGGCGGTCGGCGTGTTCGGGTAGTCGCCCGGGTCAGCGCAGCTCGACGACGCTGACGCCGTCGCCGCCCTGGCGGGAGGTGCCGGGGGCCCAGCGCGCAACGTAGGGTGATTCGTCGAGGTAGGCGCGGACGCGCTTGCGCAGGGCGCCGGTGCCGTGGCCGTGGACGACCATCAAGTTGCTCTCGCCGGCGAGGGCCGCGCGATCGAGCGCCGCCTCGACGGCCGCCAGCGCGTCGTCGCCGGTCTGACCGCGCAGATCGACCGTCGGCGTGCTGGCCTGCGAGACGAGCGCCAGCGCGTCCTCGGACGGGGCTGCCGCGCGTGCGCCCGGCGCCGCCGCGGCGGCGGTGCGCTGTGCGGCGCGGGCCGAGCCGGCCATGGGGCGCAGCTCGTCGGCGCCGACCTCGACGGTCATCTTCCCCACGGTGACCTTGGCGCGCCCGCGCGCGTCCGGAAGCTGCGCGACGACGCCGGCGGCCCCCAGGCGCTCGACGTGGACACGCGCGCCGAGCGCGAGCGGCGGCGCCTCGACCGCCGGCTTGGCGTCGGGACGCGGCAGCTTGGCCAAGGTCGCTTCGGCGACGCGGCCCAGCTGTTCGCGCGCGGCTTCTGCGGCGCGCGACGTCCCGGCTTCCTGAGCCCGCCGCACGACGCCGCGGATCTCCTCACGCGCCTCGGCGATCGCCTCCTCCACGGCTTC
>DATNDC010000085.1:0-7095 GCA_035607055.1 Polyangia bacterium | reverse complement strand
CTGCAGACGGATCGATTCACCCGACCGGGCGATCCGCACCTGCGAATAACCACCGGCCGTCGGCTGCGTACGGATCTCGATCGTTCCGGACGCCACGTCCACCAACCAGTATTCGGGGACTCCAGCCGCCGCGTATACTCTGGTCTTGACTCGTCGATCCCTGTTGATCGAGGACTCGGCGACTTCGACCAGCAAGAAGGCCTGCGAGGGGTGGCTCGCATCATAGTCGCCGGGAGGAACGAGCGCGATGTCAGGCTCCGGCTCCGATATGTCGGACGCCACGAACGGCGATTGAACGCGAACGGCGGCGCGCCCCCGGAGCGCCAGCACGAAGAGCGGATTCAGCCGCTGGACCGTAGCGGCGTGGCGCGTCCCCTGGGGACTCATCTCGACGATGACCCCGTCGAGGAGCTCGACCTTTTCCGTCTCGAAGAACCCCTGGCCGACCATCCAGTCGTATTCGACCCGGCGCAACAGACGCAAACGCTCGGACGCCACCAAGTCTTCAATATGTGGCTGGGTGGACAACACACCGAGGATACCACGCCATCTTCGGCCGCCCGGCCTGCCGGTTGTGTCGCTCGGGCCGGGATCGAGTAGATTCAACCGGCAAATGCCCGAGAGGATCGTCGAGACCCGGTCGCGGAAGCTGCGCGTCCTGCAGGCCGCCGAGGAGGCGAGCGGCGCCGCGCCGGCCGCCCGCCCCCAGTTCCAGCCCAAGCCCGACTGGATCCGGATGAAGATGCCGCGCGGCGAGGTCTTCTTCGACCTCAAGCAGCGGGTCGCGGAGCTGGGGCTGCACACCGTCTGCGAGAGCGCCTCCTGCCCCAACATCGGCGAGTGCTGGAACCGCCAGTCGCTGACCATCATGATCCTGGGCGGCGTCTGCACCCGCTCCTGTCAGTTCTGCGACGTCCCCACCGGCCGGCCGCTGCCGCCCGATCCCGCCGAGCCGGAGCACGTCGCCACGATGCTGGGCGAGCTGGGCCTGCGGCACACGGTGATCACCTGCGTCGACCGCGACGATCTCGCCGACGGCGGCGCCGCGCACTGGGCGGCCACCATCCGCGCGGTCAAGCGGCGCAGCCCCGAGCTGGTGCTCGAGGTCCTGACCGGCGACTTCAAGGGTGACACCGGCGCGGTCGACACCGTGCTGGCGGCCGGCCCCGACGTCTTCGCGCACAACCTCGAGACCGTGCCGCGCCTCTCGCGCCAGGTGCGCGTTCAGGCCAGCTACCCGCGCTCGTACGCCATCCTCCGCCACGCCAAGACCGCGGGGGCGATCACCAAGACCGGGCTCATGCTCGGCCTCGGCGAGGAGCTGGACGAAGTGCGCCAGGTCCTGCGCGAGCTGCGCGAGATCGGCGTCGACATCCTGACCCTCGGCCAGTACCTCCGCCCCTCGCCCAAACACCTGGCCGTCGCCCGCTTCGTGCCGCCGGCCGAGTTCGACGCCCTCAAGGCCGAGGCGCTGGCGCTCGGCTTCCCCCACGTCGAGTCCGGCCCCATGGTCCGCTCCAGCTACCACGCCGACGGCCAACGCGACATCGTCCGCGCGCTGGCCGCGCGCTCAACTTCGGGACCCCCAAGGGGTCCCGCGCCCCCCGCGACGGGCTCGGGCGAGCAAAGCTCGCCCTCCCCCACGCGGATCGCTGTCGCCCCTTCCGGCGGACGCGATCCGTGATCCCTTATTTCAACGCGCACCTTTTCAACGTCGGGTCGATCCCGATTCACCTGTTCGGGGTCCTGGTGGCGATCGGCGTCATCGTGGGCGACCGGATCGTCGTCGCCCAGGGGCAGAAGCGCGGGCTCGACCCGCAGGACGTCCGCTTCCTGAATGCGCGGATCGTGATCGGGGGCTTCATCATGGCCCACCTGGTCTCGGTCATCTTCTACTTCCCCGAGCGGATCAAAGAGAACCCGCTCGTGTTGCTCAACGTCTGGTCCGGCCTGTCGTCGGTCGGCGGTTTTCTCGGAGCGTTCCTGGCGTTTCTCTACTACACGAAGAAGGAAGGGATCGCGCGGCTCCCCTACGCCGACTCCGTCGCGCTCGGGCTGTCGGTCGGCTGGATCTTCGGCCGCACCGGCTGCTTCACCGCGCACGATCACCCGGGGCGCCACACCTCGTTCTTCCTCTCGGTGAACTACCCGGGCGGGCCGCGCCACGATCTCGGCCTCGACGAGCTGCTGTTCACCATCGTGATGACCATCGTGCTGTTTCAATATGCCAAGAAGCCGCGGCCGCCCGGGCATGTCATCGGCCTGGCCGCGCTGATGTACGCGCCGGTCCGCTTCGGGCTCGATTTCCTGCGCGCGACCGACGTGGCGCTCCCCGACCAGCGCTACGCGGGGCTGACGCCGGCCCAGTGGGCCTGTCTGGCGACGCTGGTGCTGGGCGCCAAGCTGATGGGGCTCATACCATCTCGCTCTCAGCCCGCGTCATGAGGTCCTCGTAACGGCGCCGCTCGGCGTCGAGGTCGCATTCGCCCAGGAACGCCGAGTAGCTCATGAAGGCGGTCAAGTAGGAGAGATCGCGCGCCCACTCGGGGAGGTACGTCGGCGCGCGGACCAGCCCCTCGCGCAGGAGCCGGCCGAAGAGCGGCACGTCCTCGACGGCGATCTTGCCGGCGAAGAAGAGCGGCACGTCGCCGAGGTGACCCTTGACCAGGGCCACGCGCAGGAAGTTCGTCACCCGCAAGAGGCCGTCCAGGTAGCAGACGTCCTTGGTGAACGGCGCGCCGCCGGTGCAGAGGCCGCCGCGGCAGACGCGCCGCGCGCCGTCGAAGGCGCTCATCTCGTCGAGCCCCCGCTCCAGAAAGAACCGATAGAGCTCGCCGAAGTCCGCCCCGTCCTCGGCCATCTTGATGGCCAGCGTCCGGTCGGCCAGCCGCCGCAGGCGATCGACGCTGGTGGATTGAGTGAGGAACTCGGTCAGCACCGCCAGCCCCTCCTGCGTGCCGGTGGTGCGCGGCGAGGGGTAGCCGATGAAGGGCGTCACCGGCTGCGCGCGCCCGTTGAGCGCCGTCGCCACGTGGACCTGCCCCTCGTGGAACTCGAGCTGCGCCAGGTCGCGCGCCGAGAAGCGCCCGCCTCGCTTGATCTTCACGCCGTCGACGCCGGCGGCCGCCTTGGCGGCGATCCCCTCCACCAGCTCGACGCCGATCGCCTGTCCCGGGAAGAACGCCGCGAACCGCGCTGCCAAGAGCGGGACGACCTCCTCCGCCGTGTAACAGAGCTCGTCCTGCGGGCTGGGGATGGGCGCCCGCCCCGCCACGCCGTCGACGACCATGCGGAAGTGCTGCGCCAGCCCCAGGTTGGTGGTCCGCCGGTCGGCGGTCAGGCTGGCCGGGCGGCCGTAGAGCTCGACGGCGTGGTGGTAGAAGTCGCGCGTCCCGGCGGCGGCGAGCATGCGCGCCGCGGTGGCGAAGGCGTCGCAGGTGTCGCGCAGGAAGATCTCGATCGCGCCGTCTCCGGGCACCCGCGCCTTGAGCGCCCGAAACCTCGCCCCGGACTCGGCGACCTCGGGCGGGATCCGGTAGTCGACGCGCGGCAGCTCGCGCCCGCCGGCAGCGAAGAACTGTCGCTCGACCTCCTCGCCCCAGGCGAGCAGTCGCAGCACGCGGATCGGGCGCTGCGCCTCGAGGATCTCCGCGGAGACCTCGCGCAAGAGCGTGGAGAGGCGGTCCGAGAGCGTCGCTACGTCCCCACGCCCACCCGGATCCCCGGCGGGACCGAGTAGGTGATCCAGGCGTTGCCGCCCACGGTCGCGCCGCGCCCGATCACGGTGTTGCCGCCGAGGATGGTGGCGTTGGCGTAGATCGTCACGTCGTCCTCGATGGTCGGGTGGCGCTGCTTGCCCGGGCCCGACCCGTCGCCGCGCGTCCGATCGCGCACCGACAACGCGCCCAGCGTCACCCCCTGGTAGATGCGCACGCGGTCGCCGATGCGGCAGGTCTCACCGATGACCAGGCCGGTCCCGTGGTCGATGAAGAACGACTCGCCGATCGTGGCGCCCGGGTGGATGTCGATCCCGGTGCGCGAGTGGGCGTACTCGGTCAGCATGCGCGGCACCACCTGGGCGCCGTCGGTGCGCAGGTGATGCGCCACGCGGTAGATGGCGATGGCGTACAGGCCCGGGTAGCAGGCGACGATCTCGTCGACCCCGCTGGCCGCCGGGTCGCACTCGTACGCCGCCAGCAGGTCCTTGGCCAGCGCCCCGCGGATGTCGGGGAGCGCCTCCAGCAGGCGCCCGGTGATGGCCCGCGCCCGCTTCGCGCAGCGGGCGCCGCCGCGGTCCTTGCCGCCGCACAGGCGGTGGAGCCCCAGGAAGATCGCGGTCTCGAGGTGCGCCTCCAGCGAGCCGATCGTCGCCGCGACGTGGTCCTGCAGGCTGCCGCCGTCGGTGCCCAGGCGATGCGACTCCGGGAAAAGGACCTCGAGCAGCTCCTCGACCAAGGCCCGCACGTCCCGGCGCGAGGGCAGCGGTCCCTCCGAGGCCAGGCCGGCGCGCAGGCCGTTGGCCGCCGACAGCACGCGCGCGGCCAGCGCCGCGTGGGTGCCGGTCTCCGTCGGACGCCGCCGGGTGGCCATGCCTGAGCTTACACCACGCCGCCCGGCGGGCGCGCGCGGGCGGCCACCGCCACCGCCAGCTTGGACATCACCTCGGCGTGGCGCGCCTCGGGCACGGTCACCCGGGTCGGCATCCCGCCGCCGAGGTCGAACATCTTCACGAAGTCGAGCCCCGACTCGAAGTCGGCCGCGATCGTCAGCGCGCCGGAGTCGCGCACCACCGCCACCGGCGAGCGCTCCTGCCCAATGAGCAGCAGCTCGGTCTTGTCGTACGGCCGCCCCCCCGACTCGACGTAGGCCACGCCGTCGATCATCTGATAGCGGTCGGCGAGGCGCTTGCTCTCGTCGAGCAAGGGGTCGATCTCGCGCGCGGCCTCCTCGATCTCGGTCCACAGCACCTGCGACTTGGCGTGCGACACGAGGTACTGGATGACCCGGTGCTTGAGCGTCTCGTCGCGGAAGCGCGCCCGCAGCGCCCGGTCGATGCGCGTCCCGATCGGCCCCGGCTCGCCCCGCCGCGTGTCGACCGCGCGCGCGTCGTCGTCCGCCCCCGGATACGGCTCGACGCCCCCCAGCACCCACTTGGCGCCCGAGTAGAGCCCGTCGAGATCCAGGTGCATCCCCACGGTGTCGACCGGTCCCGCCGCCCGCACCACCTCCGGCGTCACCAACTCGGGACAGGCCCCGTGCTCCGCCTTGGTGGTGAGCACGAACCGCGGGTCGTCCTTGTAGTCCACGTGCCGGTCGTGGTCGTGGTGGTCGACCCAGGCTGCCAGCCGCCCCCCCAGGCCTTTGATAAAGGGTAGCGTCGTCCTCTCGAACGACGCTCCGCCCCCCTCGCTGGCGAACGCCACGTCCAGCACCGCCACCCGCCCCTCGATCTTCGACGCCGCCGGCAGCGCGCGCGGCGTGAGGAATGCAAACCGCGGCAGCGTGGCGGACGTCGACGACATGGGGCCCCAAGCGTACCCGACTTCGGGGCCCGCCGCCTCCGTCGGCGACTTGGCGGAAGAACGCGTACGTCGGGCCGGGTCGACTGGAATCGCGCAAGTGCAGACGCTACGATCACGCACGTGAGCAGATCCTCTCGGTCGGGTGGTGAGCCACGTCGGGCGGCTGAGCGATCGGCCGCCCACGGCGAGACTTCCCGATCGAACGTCGACCCCGCTCCTCTCTCCGCCGACGAGCCAGATCGCCGCACGGCTGCGCCTCACCCCCCTCCGAGCGGCTTCGGTACCTCGAGGACATGCTCGCCTTCGAAGCGCTGGCCGCTCGCGCCCGTCGCCTGACCTGAGCCGGCCGTGCCCGCGCCCGGCTCCGAAGGATCAGGCGAGCCTTCCCCTCCTCCAGGAGCTAGCGCGAAAGCTCGGCCCAGATTGAACCGCGGAACTTACTGACAAAACCCGTACGTCGTGCGGGCGACGTTAGCGTTACAGCTGCCGGTCGTACACGTACTGGTGGCGGTGCAAGTCTGGAGGCAGGTCGTCGCCCCCTTGGGACCGTTGCAACTGTAACCACCCTGGCAATCGTCCAGGAAGGAGCAGCCTTGGCCAGCCGACCTGCTTCCGGCGCAATCACATTCCGTCTGCGCCCCGACCGGATAGCACGCAAACGGGGCTGGGCAGCTGGTGCTCGTCACCAATGTCGCGTCGCACGTCGTCACCAGCCGACAGAGCGTGAAGGGCAGAACCTTCGGTGCTGCGTCGGCCGCCATCATCGCGGCGACGTCGCAATGCGCACACCCACTTGCGCCGGCGTCGCCGGTCGGGTCACAGATCTGGTAGCACCGGCCGGTGCCGCATTCGGGCTGGCAGTAGAGGCCCGGCTTGCAGTCGGACACCATCGTCGGATCGCAGATCTCGCCGACGGTCTTCATCCCCGTTGCTCCCGAGAGGCAGCTGGCGGCCCCGTTGGCGATGCCGCACCAGCCGCAATCACAACCGGTCTGGCACCCCGGATTGCACGCCTCGCCGGACGCATGTCCCACTGAGCAGATCGCCGGCAACGTGAATGAGGTGCAGGCCGGCTTTTCGACGGACGCGTCGACGTTGGTGCTATAGCAAAGGTTGTTCGCGGCGCAGTGATAGTTGTCGGGACACGCCCGGTTCGTCCCGCAGGCGAACGCTCCCTGCCGGATGTTGGGCGAATAACAGGCCAGCGTCAGGAGCAACGCCAGGGTACCGGCAGCCGTTACGCGACAGAAGTGCACCGCCGCGGCCCCCCTACCCGTTTTGGCAGTATCCGAAGGTCGGGTTCGGCGGATTGAAAGGCATACAAAACGCCGAGCCGCCTGCACACCCTTGCTCGCCGGCATCAACCCTCGTCTCATCGACGCCACCGTCTCCGGGGAGCCTGCAGACCGGGTAGCATACCGGAGAAGGCTGCCTGCCACCCGTCGGATCGTAGCAAACGAGGCCTCCGATGCAGTCGCGTGAGTGCGTACAAGGATCGAGGAATCGCCCCACGGCGTTGTCCGAGCGAATGAACTGGCAGTCGCAGATCGTCTCGTTGAGCCCGGTGCTCGCC
>DATNDC010000082.1:0-14739 GCA_035607055.1 Polyangia bacterium | reverse complement strand
GCCGCGGCGCCCCGCGCGCCGTGGCCAGGATGGGCTCCGGCGCGTCGACGCCGATCGCCGCCAGCGCCGCCCGCAGCGCGACACGCCCGCCGACCCAGCCGGCGCGCCTCGCTTCGGGCAGCGCGCGCGCGAACGCCGCCTCCTCGGGGTGCAGCCCCTCCGGCAATTCGAACGCCCCCTCCGGCAGCGCCACGCCGACGCAGGTCCCGAAAGGCAGCGCGCGCAGGAACCGCCGCTCGAACGCCACCGTCACCTCGCGGCGACGTCGGCGGCGACCAGCGCGCGGACGTGCGCCAGCAGCGCCTCGCTGCCGACGCCGACTGGAAGCCTCGCGGGCAGGCGGCGCGCCAGCCACACCACTTCCCAAGTCAGCGCCTCGCCCGGCGCCACGGTCTCGTAGGCCCCCTGCGCCTCGACCTCGACGTAGTTATGCAGGGGGCTGGCGTAGATCTCGATCTGCGCCTCGCCTGGCGCGTGCCCCGACCGCGGCACCGCCGGGAACGTCTTCACCAGGAGCGCGTCGCGATCGACGTGCGCCAGCCACCCCTCGCGCCCGTCGGCGAAGTGCTTCTGGTGATCGGTGATCGCCGCCCGGTCGTAGTCGTACCAGGTGGCTCCCAGCGCGTCGCGCACGCCGAGGTTCGAGGGGGGGAAGCTCCCCTCGCCCGAGGGGTAGAACGTGAGCCCGCCCGGTCCGACGCGCGTGATCTGCCAGGGCGCGGTCTGGAGCGGCACCGGGCCGAGGTTGTGGATCCGGTACTCGAAGGTCAGGGCGGCGCGCGCGCGATCGGCGGAGAAGCGCTTCTCGATCTCCACGCCCAGGCTGGCGCTGCGGGCGCTGCGCATGACGACGGCGTCGCCCTCGATCGACGCGCGGTAGGCGGCGTGGTCGACCTCGGGGACCGGCGGCCAGCCCCAGGCGCTCTGCGGGCTGGTCCAGAAGGTCGACCCGAAGTTGCCGGCGTCGACCTCCGGACCGGTGAGAAGATTGCGCCCGCCGAGCCGCAGCGCCGTCACGCGGCCGCCCATGCGGGCGTCGACCTCCAGCGCGACGTCGTCCCAGGCGAGGACATGGAGGTCGCCGTCGCGCGCGGGGACGATCGGATCGCGAGCGTTCGCCACGCGCGAATGCTACCCGCACGAGACCGGCGCGATCAACGCGAAGCGTGCTCGCGGTGCGCCGGAGGCTCGACACAGGCTTCGACCGGGGTGCCGTCCGCGTGCCGCGGGCAAAGCGTGATCCCGCGCTCAGAAACCTCGACCATGAGGTCGTGGTAGGCGTTGATTGGCCGCATCAGTTGCGCAGCGCCTGCAGCGGCGCCGGGATGCGGCCGCCCAGCCGGACGAAGCGGTCGGCGCCGAAGCGGCCGACCGGCTGCACGTAGGCCTCGCCGAGCAGGCCGCCGTAGAGGACCGACTCGCCTGCCTTCTTGCCGGGGACGGGGATGATGCGGACGCCGGTCGCCTTGTTGTTGAAGACCCCGATGGCGATCTCGTCGGCGATGATCGCGGCCAGCGTCTCGGCGGTCGTGTCGCCGGGGACGGCCACCATGTCGAGGCCGACCGAGCAGACGGCGCTGAGGCTCTCGAGCCGGTCGAGCGACAGCGCGCCGGCGCGCGCCGCGGCGACCATGCCGGCGTCCTCGCTGACCGGGATGAAGGCCCCGGAGAGACCGCCCACCGCCGAAGAGGCCATCACGCCGCCCTTCTTGACGGCGTCGGTGAGCAGCGCCAGCGCCGCCACCGAGCCGGGCGCGCCCGCCTTGTCGACCCCCATCTCCTCGAGGATCTCGGCCACCGAGTCGCCGACCGCGGGGGTCGGCGCCAGCGACAGATCGACGACGCCGAAGCGGACCTCCGGGCCGAGCCGCCGCGCCACCTCGCGCCCCACCAGCTCGCCCGCGCGGGTGACCTTGAAGGCCATCCGCTTGATGGTTTCGGCGACGGTCGACAGATCGTACGGCTCGCCGGCGGCGCGCAGCCGCTTGAGCGCCGAGAGCACCACGCCCGGGCCCGAGCAGCCGACGTTGACCACGCACTCCCCCTCGCCGACGCCGTGCAGCGCCCCGGCGACGAAGGGGTTGTCGTCCGGGATGTTGGCGAAGGTGACCAGGCGGGCGCAGCCGATCCCGCCCGCCGCCGCGGTCGCCTCGGCCGTCGCCTTGACCACCCGCCCCATCTCCAGCACGGCGTCGGCGTTGATCCCCGCCCGCGTGCTGGCCACGTTCACCGACGAGCAGACGCGCGTCGTCGCCGCCAGCGCCTCGGGGATCGAATCGATCAGCGCCCGGTCGCCGGGGGTGAACCCCTTTTCGACCAGCGCGGAGAAGCCGCCCACGTAGTCGACCCCCAGCTCGCCCGCGGCGCGATCGAGCGCCAGCGCCGCCGGCACCACGCGCGCGGCGCGCGACGCCTCGGTGACCAGCGCGATCGGCGTGACCGAGAGGCGCGTCGTCGTGATCGGCACCGCGAAGTCGGCCTGCACGGCGGCCGTGGTGGGGACCAGCCGGGCGGCCACGCGCATCAGCTTCTCGTAGATGCGGGCCGCCGTCCGCTCCAGCGACTCGGCGGCGGTGTCGCGCAGCGACACGCCCAGGGTCACCGTGCGCACGTCGAGGCTCTCGCTCTCGATCATGCGCAGCACCTCGCGCACCTCGGAGGCTTCGAACCGCGTCGCCACGCGCCGACTATACGCGCTGGAGCGCGTTCACGATCTCTTCGTGCATCACCAGGCACTCGGCGCCCAGCGCCTCGACCGCGCGGGTGAGGCGGAGCTTGAAGTCGGCGAACGGCACCTCCAGCCCGGCCGTGTCGACCACGATGATCATGGTGAAGTAGTCCGAGACCAGCGTCTGCGCGATGTCGACGATGTCGCCGCCGGCCTCGGCGATCGCCTGGGCGATCTTGGCCACGATGCCGCGCTTGTTCTTGCCGGTGGTGGTGATGACCGCCCGCGGCCCTCGCCGCCGCGCCTCCTCGGCGCACGACGCACACAGCTCTACTTTCTCCAGGAACCCTGACAGGGTTCCCGGACCCTCCCGCGATGGACTCCGCGTGGCGGAGCCACGCTCGGTCCGCGCGCTCGCGCCTTCGCCCCTCGATCGGTCGGCCTCGGCGGCCACCTCGCGCGTCACCTCCGCGACCAGCCGCCGCAGGCGGTCGTCGTCAACGTTCCGCGCCACCGGCGATCTCCACCCGGTCGACGACGGCGACGACGGCGGCGTCGATCGGGACGTCGGGCTTGCCGCCCGGCGCCAGCTTCTCGCTGACCGCCACGCGCGCGGCGTGCCCGAAGGCGACCAGCACGTCGTCGCCGGGGCCGGCGTCCAGCGTGTCGGCGCAGACGACCAGGTCGTCGGTCGGCTCCGAGGCCTCCGCAGACGCTCCCTGGCCGGCAGCGCCGGCGCCGGGCGCCACGTCGCCCAGCCGGTACGGCCGGACCAGCAAGAGCTTGAGCCCCTTGGCCTCCGGCCACTTCACCGTCGACCAGACGGTCCCCGTCACGCGGCCGAGGAACATCAGCCCGCCCCCTCGACGATGGCGGCCACCGCCGCGTCGCACAGGAGGTCGCGGTTGTCGGCGCCCGGACGCAGCACGTTGCGAGCTCCCGATCCGAACGCCACCGTCACGTCTTCGCCGCTACGGGCGTCGAGCACGTCGACCGCGACCACCAGCCGCCCGCTGGCGCGCCCGTCGGCGTCGCGCGCCGCCACCAGGACCAGCTTCCGCCCGTCGAGCCCGCGGGCCTTGCGCGTGGCCCACACCTCGCCCACGACGGTGCCGCGGATCATCGCGTCCCTCCCAGCAGCGGGACCGTCAGCGGCCGCCGGATCCCGGGCGCCGCCCCTGGGGCGGGCAGGCGGCTCGGCTCGAGGTCGACGCGATCGACGACGCCCAGGATCGCCGCGTCGACCGGCGTGTCGTTCCCCCCCGCCGACCAGCGCGCCGGCTTGCCGAGACAGACCACCACCTCGTCGCCCACGCCGGCGTGGACCTCGTCGGTGGCGACCAGGTGGCGACCGGCGAACGCCGGCTCGTAGAGGCCATGCGGGCGAACCACCAGCAGCTTGGCCCGCTCGAGGCGCGGGTCCCGCCGGGTGGCCCAGACCTCGCCGATCACGCGCCCCAGGATCACGCGGTGACCTCGTGCCCATCGACGATCCCGATGACGATGTCCTTGTCGGCCACCTCGGCCCCGACCGTCAGCTCGCGCACGCGGGTGCCGTGGGCGACGATCACCCGGTCGCCCGGGCCGGCGTCCAGCCCGTCGACGGCGACGACCAGGCGCGCCGTCTCGGCCCCGCTGGCGGTCTCCGGCCGCACGAGCAGCAGCTTGCGTCCAGCGAGGCTACCGGCCTGGCGCGCCGCCCAGAGCCGCCCCACCACCCGGCCTAGCAGCATCAGCGCACCGCGTGCCGGCTGACGCCTACTTGCCCTTGGCGGCGGTCTTTTTGGCGGCGGGCGCCGCCTTCCCTGCCTTGACCTTGCCGGCGGGCTTGGCGGCCGGCTTGACGGGCCTGGCCGCCCGGGCCGGCCTGGGGGGAGCGCTGGCCGCAGCCGCCGCAGCTCCCTCGGCTCGCTCCGCGACGGACAGCATGTCCAGCAGACGGCCGTTCGAGTACTCGCCCAGCTTGGCGACGTAGTCCTTGTCCTTGCCGTGCTTCAGCTTCTCCGCGGTCGTCGCGGCCAGCTTGTCGTGTCCGCCCGCCGTCTTGACGCGGGTGGCGACCGAATGCAGCCGGATCAGCTTGCCGTTGGCGACACCGAGGAGCCGCTTGCGCAGGTCATCCTTGCTCTCGTCGCCGGAGTCGAGGACCCCGACGATCTTGTCGACCAGCTTGTCTTTCCCACCGAACTCGTCTTTGACCCGCTCGAGCGGGCTCTTCTTCGCGGCCGCGGACATGGTGCACGTTCTCCTTCGAAGGGCGCGTATTTACCCCAAACAAGCCCGCTTGCCTAGGGGGGCGCCGCTTTGCCCCCGATCGCCCCGAGCGCGACCGGGACGGTGGCTTTCCCGGGGACGGAACCCAACTTCAAGGAAGGGCGGCCATGCTGCTCACCGTGGCGATCATCCTGTTCGTCGCTTGGCTCATCGGCCTGGGCCTGTTTCAGCTCGCGGGCAGAGCCATCCGGCTCTTGATCGTGCTGGCGCTGGTCGCCCTGATCCTTCGCCTGGCCCTGGGACACTCCGCCCGCGCCAGCGTCACCGGGCGAGAGATCCCAGGCACGACCCGGTAACGCACGAGGCGCTCCTGTCCGCCTTTGCCTGACGCCGCCGTGGCACGACCGCTGCAGTCTGCGGAGACCACGGAGGAGCCCATGAAGAAATCTTCTTACGCATTCGCGACGGCGGCGGTCCTGGCGGCCACGTTCGTCTTCACCGGCGCCGCCCGCGCGGGCGACGTCGAGATCGTCAACCCCAACGCCCCGACGGCGACGGCGCCGGCGGCGCCGCCCCCGGCGGTCGTTCCTGTACAAGAGCCCGCGCCGGTGGTGGCGCCGCCGCAGAGGTCGGTTCACGAGGACGTGACACCGCCTCGCAACGCCATGGCCACCATCGCCGTCAGCGCGCTGATGGGCGGCCTGGCCGGCGTGCTGGTCGGCGGCGCGATCTTCTACCTCAACGATCACCAGGAGCACGCGGGCCGGATCGGAATCTGGGCGGCCGGCGGCGTGCTGGTCGGAACCGGGGTGGGGGTCATCCAGGTCGTCGCCGACGAGAGCCGCGCCAGCGCGGCCGTGAGCGAGCTGTGGAAGCCCGATCCGGCGCCCACCTACCGGCTGGCGCTGTACCAGGTGCACTTCTAGCCGCCGGCGCTGCCCGACACCGTCGCGGGCAACGTCGCGCTTGATCGCCCCTCGGCCCCGTGCTCGAAGTGGAGCATGGCGGCCGAGTTGGCGGTTCCGGTTCTGCGCGAGCCGACGGTGTCGGGCGCGATCTTCGCGGAGGGGACGGTCGAGCCCTGGCGCCAGAGCGTGCTGCGCGGGATGTTGACCGTCACCGCCGTCGTCGCGCCGCTGCTGGCGGCGCTGGGGATCTTCGTGGGCGCCACCCGCCGCGATCCGAAAGACCTGGCGGTGATGGTCGCCGCCGGGACGCTGTTGCCGGCGCTTCGCTTTCTCCCCGGCGTCTGCGTGCGGCGGCGGGCGCTGGCGGCGATCCTGACGCTGTTCGCGACCGGGATCTTTCTGCTCGGGCGCGCCGGGTTCGCCGCCGGGCTGAGCGTGGTCATCGTGACCACCTGCGTGCTGGGTGTGGTGACGCTGGGGCGCAGCCTGGGCTTCGCCATGATCGGCCTCTCCGCCGCCGCCCACCTGGTGATCGGCCTGCTCGTCGCGCGCGGGGTGCTGCACCTGGCGCCGCGCGAGGTCGACCCGATGCTGATGCGGAACTGGATCCGGATGGCCACCTCGACGTCGCTGCTGGCGGTGCTGCTGGCCAGCGTGATCGACTTCGTCATCCGCCACGTCGAGGCCAACGCGCGCGCCGCGACCCGCATGCTGGGCGAGCTGCAGGTGGCCTACGCGCGCCTCGGCCAGCTGCACGGGCGGCTCGAGGCGGCCAAGGAGGAGGAGCGCCGGTTTCTGGCTCACGAGCTCCACGACGAGCTCGGGCAGTCGCTGACCGCGCTCAAGCTGCGGCTGCAGCTCGGCGGCCAGGTGCCGGCGCCGCCGGCCAACGACACCACGCCACCGGCGCTGGCCCTCATCGACCAGCTGATCGCGCGGGTCCGCCGGATCTCCGTCGACCTGCGCCCGCCCCTGCTCGACGAGGTGGGGCTGGGGCCCGCGTTGCGCCTCTACCTCGAAGGCCAGGCGGAGCTGTCCAAGGTGCCGATCGAGCTCGACGTCCAGCCGCCCGACGGGATTCGGCTGGCGCCCGATCTGGAGATCGCCTGCTTCCGCGTCGTGCAGGAGTCGATCACCAACGCCCTCCGGCACGCCGCCGCCCGCCGCATCCAGGTCCGGCTCGTGCGCGACCCCGCTCGCGTGTCGCTGGCCATCCGCGACGACGGGCGCGGCTTCGACACGGCGGCGCTCGCCGGCATCGACCTGGCCGGCCACCTCGGCATCGTCGGCATGCGCGAGCGCGTGCGCGCCCGATCGGGCGCTTTCCGCCTCACCTCGCGTCCCGGCGCCGGGACCAGCGTGGAGATCGAGCTGCCGATTTAGATCTGGCGCGCCACGAGGTCGATGAAGCCGCGGATCCAGATCAGGTTGATCTCGTCGGCCAGCGCGGCGGGCGTCTCGGTGGTGGTCTCGATCGCCGCCGTGATCGGGACGCCGGCGCGCTGGAACCGATCGGTGATGCTGCCGTCGGGGCAGATGATGAAGCCTTCCGCGTCGGCGCGCACGTCGCTGCCGGGCTCGTGGCCCGAGTCGACGATGCTGCTGCGGAGGACCGGCACCAGCGAGCCGGCGCGCGCCATGAGCGGCCGGTAGCTGGCGAGCTCGCCGAAGACGTAGGCGTAGAAGAGTGAGCCGTGGATGAAGTTGTCCTGGTGGAGATCGAGCGCCGCCGCCGGGAGCGGCATCGCGTCGAGCTCGCGGGCCAGCGCCGCCGTCTCCTTGGGGAGACCGTCGGCGGCGGGGACCACGCGCGAAAAGCGCTCGCCTTCGCGCAGCTCGCCGCGCCAGACGCCCGGCGCCACCTCGTAGCGCAGGAAATCGTTGTTGGGGCGCTCGCCGGAGAGGTTGTAGCGGACGTGGCCCTCGAAGCCCGACGGGTTCACGCAGGGGTAGACGGCCAGGCCGACGTTGCGCTCGGCCGCGTAGGCGACGATCTCGGCGACGTGGTCGGCCAGGGTGAGCGGTCCGGCCTTCTCGTCGCCGTGGAACCCGGCCGTGACCAGCACCGTGCGCGCCCCGGGCGCGCGCAGGCCGACCAGCGGGAACTCGCGGCCGCCCTCGAGCACGGTGCCGTAACTGAACCGCTCGGCGGGCCCCAGGTCCGGCGCATTCCAGCGCGCCAGATAATCCGCGAACAACACTTTCAAGTCTGCCACGTTTGCCGGCGACGCGCGCCCCGCATAGGCTGAGGCGCCATGGCCGACCTCGCGCGAGACCGCCCCGACGGACGTCCCGACGCGTCAGCCACTGCGGCCGACCCCGGCCGCGCGGCGCCGATCCAGCGGATCGCCCGCGACGGCGACCGGTTCAGCCGGCAAGGGGTCAAGGCGATCGGCCTCGAGCGCGCGCCGCACAAGGACGTCTACCACTTCATCCTGGGGCGGACCTGGCCGACGTTCTTCCTCATCGTCGCGCTGGTCTTCGTGCTGGCCAACGTGTTGTTCGCCTGGCTGTACCTGGCCGAGCCGGGCGCGGTGGCCAACGTGCGGCCGGGCTCGTTCGAGGACGCCTTCTATTTCAGCGTGCAGACGCTGGCCACGATCGGATACGGCGGGATGTACCCGGCCAGCCGCTACGGTCACGTCGTCGTGGCGCTGGAGGCGGTCGTCGGCATCCTGATGGTCGCCCTCATCACCGGCATCACCTTCACCCGCTTCGCCCGCCCGATCGCGCGCGTGCTGTTCTCGAACAAGGCGGTGGTCACCCCGCGCGACGGCGTGCCGCACCTGATGTTCCGGATGGCCAACTGGCGCCGCAACCGGATCGTCGAGGCGCGCCTCAGCGTGGTCATGTTGATCACCGAGCGGACGCGCGAGGGGGAGGTGATGCGGCGCCAGGTCGACCTTCCGCTGGTGCGCGACAAGACGACGGTCTTCTTCCTGACCTGGAGCGCGATGCACCTCATCGACGACAAGAGCCCTTTCTTCGGGCCGGACGCGCTCGAGCGCCTGCGCGCGCAGCAGGCGGAGCTCTACCTCGGCCTCACCGGCCTCGACGAGACGATCGGCCAGGTGATCCACGTCCGCAAGCAGTACACGCTGGACGACATCGTGCCGGGCGCGCGCTTCGCCGACGTGCTGTCGACCGGCGAGGACGGCGCGCGGGTCATCGACTACCGGAAGTTTCACGACGTGGTTCCGGTCGACGTAACTACCTAGTACGTCCAGGCCTCGTATCGAAGAGGAAGTCGGTTCAATTCCCGGCGGCGGATCTCCCAGCCCGGCATGACCTGGTCCATGAACTGGGAAAAGCGCGCATTGTGGGTCGGCTCGCGGAGGTGAGCCAGCTCGTGGACCAGGATGTATTCGAGGCACTCCTTGGGCTTCTTGGCGAGCTCGGTGTTGAGGCGAATGTTCCGGCTGCCCGGATTGCAGCCCCCCCACTTGGTTCGCATCCGGCGGACGAAGACCTGTTTGGGCGCGCGTCCGACGATCTTCTGCCATTTCGCCAGCAAGCTGACCAAGGCACCCCGGATCTTCTCCCGGTACCATGCATCGAGTAAGGCCGCCCGGCGGTCGGTGCTCGTTCCCGGACGAATCTGCAGGTGAAGGCGCCGGTGCCTCACCTCGACCCGCATGGGCGCCTCTCGCTCCTCGACGGACAGGAGATAGCGGCGCCCCCAGAGGTGGTGGCTCTCGCCGCTGACGTATTCGCGCGCGGCCTCCCGCTCCTGGTCCCGAAAGGTGCGCTGCTGGCGCCGGATCCAGGCCAGCTTGGAGATCGCCAGCGACCGGATCGCGTCCATCTTCATGCGCGCCGGGGCGGCGATCCGCACCCTTCCCGACGGAGGGTAGACACCCAGGTGGACGTTCTTGATCTCCTTCAAGGTGACGTGAACGGCGACTTCGCCGAGTTGCAAGACGGTGTCCATCAGTATTCCCGCTGCGCCTTGACGATCGCGAAGATGCGCTCCACGTCGGCTTCGTCGCCCAGAACGTCGTAGAGGGCGCGCTTGATGACCATCTCCTTGGCCTGCACGTCCCGCCAGGCGTCGGGGCGCTCGTCTTTGACGGCGCGATCGATCCGCAACGCCAACGCGAGCGTCGCATCGTCGCCGCTCCGAACGGTCGCGCCGCCCTGGTCGATCTCTGCCGCCTGGCTCGCCTGCCCCACCCTGAGATTGTTGTAGAGGGCACGCTTGCCCGGCGTGTCGAGCGCCGCCGGCGTGTCGTCCGCGCGGCCGGCATTGACCTTCTTGGCGAGCTCGGCGACTCGTCTCAGGTACTCCTCGTACTCGATCGCCTTGGCCTTGCGCGTGGCGATGATCTCGTCGAGCAACGTCGACATCTGCGTGTAGAACGCAGGATCGCTGAGGTGCTCCTTGAGGATCATCTTGCGGACGTTGTTCTCGATCGTCTCGGCGACGGCAGCTCTATTCTTATTGACGTCAGCCAGCCGGCTGTCGATCGCGGCGCCGATCCCGGTCGTGGCGATGAGCTCCAGCAAGCCCAGGTTGTCGAACGGCGACACCTTCCGCGGCTCCTTCGCCTCGATGTAGGTGTCGATGAGGTGCCGCATGTCGGCCTCGTACGCCTTCAGATCCAGGCTCTCGCCGCTCGCCTTGCGGACGATCTCGCGCACGTTCAGCGCCCCCTGCAGGCGATCCTTGATGCGCGCGACGTCGGCGACGTCATATCCTGCCCGCTCCATCTCGTCGGCCAGGTTGGCGTAGGCGCGCATGAACGTCGCCGTCTCCTTGTAGAGCGCCGCGCGTTGCGGCTCCCGGTCCTTGAGATCGGACGGGATCTCGCTGTTCCCGCAGAAGTAGTGAATGTGCTCCAGCTCGCCCTTGGGCGGCTCGACAGGCTCGCACAGCAAGAAAACCGCCTCCATCGCCGCCTCCAGGCGCTCGCGCCCCTTCGCCAGCCGGTCCTGCAGGAGGACCTCCGGCGCCGCTCCGCCCGCCGAATGATCCAGCTCCGACGAGTAGACCTGCAACGCGCCGGTCCCCTTGTCGTTCACCAGCTTCTTGAACAGATCCTTGTAGTCGACGATGTACCCGAACTGCTTGTCCTCGCCGTCGATCCGGTTCGTGCGGCAGATCGCCTGAAACAGGCCGTGATCCTGCATCGACTTGTCGACGTAGAGGTACGTGCAGTGGGGGGCGTCGAACCCGGTGAGCAGCTTGTCGACGACGACGAGGAGCTTCATGTTCGCGGGCTCTTTCTTGAACAGCTCCTTCGCCCGCTCCTCGTAGGTCTCGGTCTTCGACATCCCCGCCCTCGGGACGACGTCCGCCAGCAGCGCCGTGTAGGCGTTGAAGATCGTCTGCTTGTCCGTATCGGTGTTGGCGCCCACCTCCTCCTTGGTGACGTCCTTGGCCTGGGGATCGTACGACGTGACGACGGCGCACTTGCCGCGAAACGGGGTCTTTTGGAACAGGCCGAAGTACTTGCACGCCTCGTAGATGCTCGACGCGACGAGGATGGCGTTGCCGCGCTCGGAGTCGAGCCGCGGCTTCACGCTGAAGTCGTAGACGACGTCGGCGACGATGCGCTCCATCCGCGCCCGTGAGCTGAGCAGCGTCTGCATGGTGCCCCACCGTTTCTTCAGCTCGTCCTTCTGCCAGTCGTTGAGCCCGCGGGTCTTCGCCTCGAACCAGGCGTCGATCTTCTCCTTGGACCCGAGCACCTGATCGACGTCCCGCGCCTCGTAGACGAGATCCAACACCACCTCGTCCTCGACGGCCTCGCTGAACTTGTAGGTGTGGATGTACCCGCCGAACACCTCCAGGCTGGTCTTCCTGTCCTTCTTCAGCAGCGGCGTCCCGGTGAACCCGATGAAGACGGCGTTCGGCATGAGCGCTTTCATCGTCTTGTGCAGCTTGCCGCTCTGGGTCCGGTGGCACTCGTCGACGAACACGAACACCTCCCCGACGGTGGCGCTCGGCTTCGCCTCCAGCTCGGCGATGAACGCGTCCAGATCCTTCACCTCGCGCTGCCCGAACTTGTGCAGCAGCGAGCAGAGCAGCCGCGGCGTGGCCTGACCGAGCTGGGTCATGAGATCGCGCCCGCTCCGGGTCCGGTAGATCTTCTCGCCCGACGCGGTGAAGACGCTCTCGATCTGCTTGTCCAGCTCGTCGCGATCGGTGAGGACGACGATCCGCGCGTGGGGATTGTTCTCCGTGATCCACTTGGCGAGCAGCACCATCACGATGCTCTTCCCGCTCCCCTGGGTGTGCCAGATGATGCCGCCCTGCCGCCTGCGGATCTGCTCCTGCGCGGCCTTGATGCCGAAGTACTGGTGGACGCGCGGCAACTTCTTGACGCCCCCGTCGAAGAGCACGAAGTCGTGCAGCAGCTCGAGCAGCCGCGGCTTCGCGCACATCTTCAAGAGGTACTTGTCCAGCTTGAAGCGCGCGTTATCCTGCTCGTCCTCCTTCCAGCAGAGGAAGTACTTCTCCTCGGTCCCGATCGTCCCGTAGCGCAAGCCCTCCGAATCGTTCCCCGCGAAGATGAGCTGCACGGTCGTGAAGAACCATTCGTTGAACTGCGCCTGCTGGTTCGACAGGCTCTGCCGGATCCCGTCGCCCAGGCTGGTGCGGCTGTTCTTCAGCTCGATGACGCCGATCGCGATCCCGTTGACGTAGAGCACGAGATCCGGCCGCCGCTCGAGGCCACCCCGCAGCGTCACCTCCTCGGCGATCGCGAGCTCGTTCCGCTCGGGGTGCTGCCAGTCGACCAGGTGGACCGTCTCCGTCGCCTTGGCGGCCTCCGTCTTCACGTCCACGCCGTACCGAAGCAGCCCGTACACCGCCTGGTTGTTCCCATACAGCGTCCGCCCGTGATTCGTCGCCTCGGTCCGCAGCTTGTGCAGCGCCGCGCTGATCCGCTCCGGCGGGTGCCCCTGCTTGGCCAACCACGCCGTCAGGATCCCCTCCTCGACGTTGCTGTTCCCCGCCCGCTCGCTCCAGTCGCCGAGGTACCGATAGCCAAGCTCGTCGCGGAACAGCGCGATGACCCGGTTCTGGGTGGTGCGCTCGGGCAAGCCGACGTTCATCTCAGGGCATCCTCAATTGGGTTCGGGGATCGTTTCTAGGGTTGTTTGTGGGTTGGTTTCTAGGTTGGTTTCTGGGGCGGAATCACGACCCGGACTTCGCCATCAACCTCGCTAAGAGGGTCCGGCCCGCATCGGTCAGCCGATACTGCTGGAGCCGACTTTTGGGCGTCTCGGGACGCGTCATTTCCAGGAGCCCCAGCCTCAAAGCGGGTGATAGGTAGTTTTCACGAAAGGTTGGGCGGTGCCTGAGGTGTAGCCGGCGTTGAACGGTGGACGCAGGATGAGCGCCCTCGGACACTGCGAGAACCAAGCGCTCGACTGGGTCGGTGACTTGGTCGCTGACTTGGTCGGTGACTTGATCGGTAGGCGGCGTTTCTACCGGCGGGAACGGGAACGTCATCCAGAGGCCGGTCGCCTCGTACCGCGCTTGGGGCTTGGGCGTCTTCGCCTCCACGCACTCCGCCACCATCCGCTCGAACCCGCGCCCCCATGCCTCGATCTGGCCGGCGCGGAAGAACGTGCGCGCGACGTCGGGATTGAAGGGCACGGACGCATGCTTGGCGAGCAGCTTCTTCACGGTCCACCGGGGCGGCAGCTCGCCCGGGTTCCAGATCATCAACTTGTCGGGATAGACGCTGATCTGGATCGGGATGCCGCTGCCGTAGTCCTTGTGAATGACGGCGTTCAGCACGGCCTCGCGCAGCGCGCCCTCGGGCACGGGGTAGCTCTCGATCCGCTGCAGCCCCTCGTAGGAGATCCAGGCCTTAAGGTACTTGGCCTTCAGGATCTCGACCGTCTGTTGCACCTGGGTGAACAGATCGCCGTGGACTTCGTCCTGATAGCGCAGGTCGGCGTCGTTCTCGAAAAAGCCGATCTTCACGAACGCGCCGGTGACGAACTTCTCGGGATCGGGATGGAACAGCAGGACTGCCGCCCGTTTGAGGTACGCGCCTTCGACCAGCCGTAACCTATCGAGCAACGCCCCCCGGCTGCCCTGCAACATCCCCGGCCCGAGCCGCTTGCTCCGGACCGCCTGCTCGCGGAAGGAAGCGAAGGCCTTCGGATCGAGATCCTTCGCCGCCACGCGCGGCACCGGCACGGCATCCCAGTGCCGCCCCTGCTTGCGCAGCAGGAACTTGTCCAGCGGCGCGCCCTTGAGCGCCTGCGTCGTGCTGCCGCTGCGGACGTAGTACTCGCCGCGGTAGCTGATCGGGTTCGGGTACGGCTCGACGACGATCTCCAGGACGTCGCGCCCGGCCGCCTCGCGCAGGTTCACGTCCACCATGATCCCGAGCAGGTCGCGGATCTTGTTCGGTAGGTCTTCGAGCAGCTTGGGGGCATTCGAGACGCCCACGATCTTCCCCTTGTTGTCGCGCCCGACGATCAGCACGCCGCCGTCGGCGTTGGCGAACCCGCAGATCGTCTTGCAGAACTCGTCCCGCCAGGACTCCTTCCACTCGAGCCGCTGGCCCTCCTTCATACGAGCCGGATCCTCCCAGTGAGCAACTCCTGCATCATCCCCGCCTTCACGAGCCGCGCCTTGGCGAGCTTGGCCTCGACGGCGGCGAGCTCGGTGTCCATGTCGGAGAGGACCGCGGCGATGGCGGACTGCTCGCGTGACTCGGGCACTTGAATCGGAATCTGTTCGATGGTCCGAGCATTGAGACTTGGAACGCCCGATGCCTCGTTGTAGGTGTTCCAGTCGATCAGGCAAAAGCGATAAAAAAGAAACTTCGGCTCGTTGGGCTCGTGAACCACGGAATAGAAGAGCGTGTCCACCGTCCAAAATGGCCGATCCATAAATTGCGGCTGATCGATCGTCCCCTTGCGACCTATCAACACGGATGGCCGATCATACAGAAAGCGATTTGCCGTTCCAATTTGGCCGCC
>DATNDC010000057.1:0-3409 GCA_035607055.1 Polyangia bacterium | reverse complement strand
CTTGAGACTGAAGAATCATGTTTCGCACCGACGATGTTCCGACGGTGCGGGCACCAATTTGCCGTCGCTTATTCGACAGCGTCTGGCTCGGCTAGCGCGCGGAAATCAAAGGCCCGCTGGCTCCCATCACCTCGCCGGCGCCAACGACTGTCGAGAATCCGACGTTCAGCACGATGGCCGACTATCGTTGCCAGCAGACGGCATTCTCGTTTCAATGGGCGACGGCGCGCCTGACGACCGCGCTGACGACCGCAGTGTGTCCGCGTTCGCGACTGAACGGAAAGGCGCAGCATCGAAGCTGAAGCTACCCGCCAGGATCGTTCACTGTCATGGACCGTGCCACGAGTTTGGAAGGCGGCGCGCGCGGAGATCATGAAGGTTCCGTCCGCGAACGAGCCCAGCCGAGAAGGTGAAAGCTCCGAGAGGTAGCCACGGCCAAAGCGCTGAGCGCGAACCGGTGGTAGGCTCTCGCAAATTCGACGGTCGCTCATAGAGAGGAGCGTTGGCTCGTGTTCTTGACCGCGATGGTCATCGGTCTGGTCGGTCTCGTCATGATGGCGGTTCCCGCCCTGGGCGGACGCCACCATCTCTCGCACGTCCGAGCTGGCGGCCACGCGCCGAGCCTGGCGCACCACGGCGGGCACGTTGACGCTCTTGTCCGGGGCGGCGCGCTCAAGCCATATCTCGTCCTTCGGTTTCTCCCCTCGCCGCGGGCGCTGTTCAGCGTCTCGGCGCTCTACGGCGCGATCGGAAACGCGTTGGTGCACGCCGTGCACCTGGGACGCGGGACCTCGGCCTTGGTCGCCATCCCGCCGGCGCTGCTGATCGAGGGGCTGCTGGTCCGTCCGATCTGGAACCTGCTGTTCCGTTTTCAGGGCGAGCCGAGCGGGCCGCTCGAAGCGCTCATCCTCGGCGAGGCGCAGGCGGTCGTCCCGTTCCGCAACGGGCGAGGCATCGTCTCGACCATCCGCGAGGGCCGCCGGGTCCAGCTCAGCGCGCGGCTTCGCCCCGAGGAGGCCGGCCAGCCGGTGGCGGTCGGCCAATTGCTGCGGATCGAAGACGTCGACGCGCGCCGTGAATGCGTGACGGTCTCCGTGCTGTCGAACCCAAAACCAAGTCAAAGACCGACGTAGCGAGGAGCCATCATGCCCGAACCCTCATTGATTCTCGCCGGCGGCGTCGTCGCCGGCGTCATCGTCCTCACCTCGATTATCATCACCACGTTCCTGCGCGGCGTCGACGCCGGCGAGATCCTGCTCGCCAGCCGCGGCCGAAACCTGCAGATTTACCGCGGTCCCTGCAAGGCGCTGATCGTCCCGATCATCACGCAGACCCGGGTCATCCCGGCGCAGGCCATCAACGTCGACATCGAGATCACCGATCAGACCGCCGACGTCGACACGAGCGGCCGGTCGGCGCCGGTCAAGGTCACCGTGCGGGCCTCGGCGATCGTCAGCGTCGGCGAGGACGAGGCGATGGTCAACACCGCCGCCAACAAGTTCTTCTCCAAGTCGGTCGGGGAGCAGCTCTCGACGCTGACCGACGTCCTGTCGTCGGCCGGCCGCCGCGCCATCAACCTGCTCAAGCATGATCAGCTCTTCAACGCGCGCTCGGGCCCGCCGATGCCTGCGACCGCCAGCACGGCCCTCACCACGGCGCAGCCGACCGCGCTGGCGGTGGTGGCGCGCGGCGAAGACGACGAGCTGGCGGTGATCATCAAAGACGCCTGCTCGCGCGAGCTGATGGACATCGGCCTGTCGTTCAACAGCCTCAACATCAAAGCGGTCTTGAGCGAGGTCGCCGAGGCGCGCCGGCGCGAGTCGGGCGCGCGCGCCAAGGCCGACGCCGACGTGGTGCAGGCGAAGGAAGAACAGCGGGCACGGGTCGCCCAGCTCGAGGCGGCGCAGAAGATCAACGATCAGGAGCGGGCGCTCAGCATGCAGGTCGCCTCGAACGGCGCCGCCATCGCCAAGGCGGAGGCCGAGAAGCAATCGGCCGTGCGCCAGCAGCGCGAGGCCGAGCTGAACGCCACCCAGATCACGCAGGCGCGCGCGGACGCCGAGCAGAACGTCATCAACCAGGAAGCGGACGGCCGCGCGCAGGCCGCGCGGATCCGCGCGGTCGCCCAGGCCGAAGCCGAGGCGATCCGCATCAAGGCGCAGGCGCTCATCGAGGCCGGCGGCCCTTACCTCGACCTGCGCCGTCTCGAGCTCGCGCCCGAGCTGACCGCGCAGGTGGCGGCTGCGCTCTCGAACAGCCAGTTCGTCAACTTCGGTGGCGGCGACGGCGACCACAGCGCCGTCAGCACCGGATCGAACGACGTCCTGCGCGTCGTGCAGACGCTGATGGCGGCGCAGATCGTGACTGGACAAAGTCCGCGCGATCGGGCGGACGACGGGGCGGTCCAAGGGGGCGGAGCGCGGCCGGGAAACGGAGCAAAATAGCGGCGCCCTTCCCGGTCTTCGCGATCCGTGGCCGCTACCGGTTACGCGGATGGCCGACGGATTCCGCGACGGCGGTCCCGGGATATATAGTGATAGCTTGTGGGCGTAGACCTGTTTCCCCCGGCGTCCGTACCTGATCCGTTCATCGGTCGGACCCTCAGCGGACGCTATGACGTGCTGGCGCGGCTGGGCGCCGGCGGCGTCGGTGTCGTCTACCAGGGACGGCAGCGGCAGCTCAATCGGCTGGTGGCGATCAAGGTGCTGCAGCAGAGCGCGGCCGCGTCGCCCGAGTGGCGTCGCCGTTTCGAGCGCGAGGCGCGGGTGCTCTCTGCGGTGGCGCACCCCAACGTCGTCACGGTCACCGACTTCGGGATCGACGGCGACGTGCCATACCTGGTGATGGAGCTGCTGCAGGGGAAGACGCTGGCGGATCTGATCAACGAAGGGCCCTTGTCGCCGGCGCGCGCCCTCGACATCGTCCGCCAGACGCTGCGCGGGCTGGCCTTCGTCCACGGCCGGGGGATCGCTCACCGCGACCTGAAGCCCGCCAACATCTTCTTGCAGGCGCTCCCCGATCACGCCGATCACGTTCGGATGCTCGACTTCGGGATGGCGAAGATCCTCGAGGAGGTGAACGCGCCGAGCCCGGCCGAGAACCTGTCGCGCGTCGGGGTCGTCTTCGGAACGCCCGCCTACATGGCCCCCGAGCAGGCCAAGGCGGAGCGCGTGGACACGAGGGCGGACATCTACGCGGCGGGCGTGATCCTGTTTCAGCTCCTGGCGGGACGGTTGCCGTATGCGGCTGACACCCCCGATGCCGTCTTGGAGGCGCATGTCTCCGAGCCGGTTCCGTCGCTGGCCGAGGTGCGGCCCGACCTTTCGATCGCCCGACTCGTGCAGCCGGTGATCGATCGGGCGATGGCCAAAAAGCCGGCGGGGCGATACCCCCAGGCGCTGTGGATGCT
>DATNDC010000225.1:0-2546 GCA_035607055.1 Polyangia bacterium | reverse complement strand
GTCACGTCGCCGCAGGCGAAGACGCCGGGCGCGGTGGTGGCGCCGTTTTCGTCGACGACGGCGGCGAACCCGCCGCGCGCGGCGTCGAAGGCCACGGCGGCGCCGTGCTGGCGCGGCAGCTCCGAGGCGGGCGCCGGCAGGGTCGCCACCGCCACGAGATCGCCCTGCACTTTGCGGATCGTCCGGTCGGCCCCCTCGACGTCCAGGCCGCGCACGCGCTTCGTCCCCCGCGCCCCGAGCACGGTCTCGGTCGCCAGATCGACCCGCCTGGTGGCGACGCCGGCCTCGGCGAGGGCGCGGGCAAGCGGCGCGGCCGTCGGCGCGCCGTCGAGGATGACCACCTTCCCCTGGGGGGGGACCGGGCGCACGCCCCAGTGAAAGGCCAGCCGCCCGCAGGCGCGCGCGGCGATCACGCCCGGACGATCGTTGTCGGCGAACGGCAGGTTCTGATCGTAGCCGCCGGTGGCGTAGAGGTAGCGCCGCGCCTGGACGCGCACGAGCCGTCCGCCGGCGACGACGGCCAAGAGGCCGGGCCCGCTCGGTCCCGGGTCCTCGGGGAAAAATCCGAGCGCCGTCGCGCGCGGGGCCAGCGCCACGCCGGCCTGGACGGCTGCCTCGGCCAGCGCGCGGCCCCGGGCGCTGCCGCCTGCCTCGGCGAGCAGCGATCCGCCGGGGGCGGCCTGCTCGTCGTAGAGCGCGACCCGCGCGCCTGGGGCGGCCTCGGCGATCGCCCGCGCCGCCGCGAGTCCGGCCGGCCCGCCGCCGACCACGCAGACGTCGAGCGCCTCGTCGCGCGGCGCCAGCTTGGTCGCCGCCGGCGCGTCGGGGAGCGTCCCCGCCCCGCCCATCTCGCGCACCAGCTTGAGGAACAGCGCGTTCCCCGCCCGGCTGCCGGTCATCATCGTGTGGTGGTCCATCCCTTCGGGAAACAGCCAGTCGGCCGCGGCCAGCAGGTCGACGTCGGCGCTGGGGAAGGCGTTCTGGCGCGCGCAGGCGAGGTCGGCCCGCGCCGGCGTCAGGCAGGCGCGCTGGTTGGGGCGGCCGTCGATGCGCAGCAGGCAGGCGGCGCAGTGGCCGTCGAGGCAGAAGAAGCCGCGCGGCCGGTGGTATTTCGTCGAGCGCGCCAGCGTCTGGATCCCGGCGGCGTGCAGGGCGACGGCCACCGGCTCGCCCGCGAAGGCGGCCACGCGCTCGCCCTCGAAGTCGATGGTGACGGGGATCCCGCGCGGGGCGCCGGAAGGAAGGTCTCGCAGATCGGGGGACACGTGCTTAATCTACCAGCCGCGCCCGCCGGTACATGGGGCCGAAAGGAGAAACGGATGACGAACCGATTCATTCGCACCATCGCCGCCGGTACGCTGCTCAGCCTCGGTGGCTCGTCGGTCGGCTGCGGCTACCTGCTGCACCCCGAGCGGCGAGGGCTCCAGAGCGGCTCCATCGACGGCGCCACGATGGTGATGGATTGTCTCTGGCTGCTGGCCGGCATCGTCCCCGGCGTGGTCGCGCTGGTGGTCGACTTCTCGAGCGGCGGCATCTACGCCTACGGGTCGCGCCACGCGCTGCGCCTCGGGCCTGACGGGCGGGTGGCGCTGCAGGTCCCGCACGCCTCGCGCGCCGGGCGGGTCGAGCTGCGCCTGGTGACGGCCTCGCACGAGATCGTCGCTCGCCGGACGGCGCTGGTCGGCCCGGGCCACGCGGCCGAGACCGTCGAGCTCGCGCTGGGCGCGCCGCCACCGGAGCCGGTCTACTTCGAGGTGGCCACCGAGGACGGGAAGACGGCGCGCACGGTTGACGCCATCGAGATGACCCGCTAGCGGGTCATTGCCCGGCCACGCTCAGCCCGAGCGTGAGGAGGCCGGCGACGATCACCGTCGCGCCGGCGATCCGCGCGCGCCGGAGCTTCGAGGGACCGTGCGCGCGCGCCACGCCGACGGCGGCGCGGAAGTAGGTGAAGCCGCCCCACAGCACCAGCGCCAGCTCGACGGCGGCCGTCACGAGCGGCCAGCGCCAGAGCCCGAGCCCCACCCGCAGCGCGCCGGCGGGGGCGCCGGGCCAGATCGGCATGTCGTGCCGGTGCACCAAGAGGTCGAGGATCCAGTGCGAGAAGGCGACCCCGCCCAGGATGCCGGCCGCGCGCCGCCCCCAGCGCAGCCCGCCGCAGAGCCCGAACAGCGCCGACAGCACCATGGCGCCGACGAGCGAGTGCGTGTAGTCGGCGTGAATGATCCCCCGGCCGTAGCCGCCGCCGCCGATGACGTCGATGGTCTCGATCTTGGCGATGAAGAGCGGCACGAACACCACGTCCAGCCACTGCGTCGCCAGCATCAGCGCCCACAGCGGCACCGCCCGCTCGCGCGCCTTCACGCCGGCGGCGAGGCCGAAGTGCCCGGCGATCACGGTCGCGGCTCCGGCCGCCGCCCCGGTCGCGGCCACGGCAGCTTGGCGTCGATGATCCCGGCCACGACGACGAACAGGATGAGCCCGAGGAAGAAGGACATGCGTGTCTACGCTCCCGGCGGGGGGAAGATACATCGGGGAGAGTCCCG
>DATNDC010000030.1:0-7794 GCA_035607055.1 Polyangia bacterium | reverse complement strand
GTGGCGGTCGTCTCGACCGAGCCGCTCACCCGCGACGAGGTCTGGCATCAGGGGACGCCCGGATCGCTGTGGGTCTTCGGCCGCGGCGCCCTGCGCGCCACGCTGCCGAGCGGCACCGCCGATCGCGATCCTGTGCGGCAGAGGCCGGACCGCAAGTCGGTCCCGGTCCCCGCGACGCGGGCCGCCTGAGCTGGCCGCGGCCCAGGCGCCGCGGTGCTAGTCTCTCCGCGTGCCCGCCCCCGCTGAGAGCGCCCCCGCCAAAGGGTCGGAAGGCGCTTCCATCGATCGCCGCCGGTTCTTGAAGCGCGGCCTCTTCGGGGGCGCGTTGCTCGTCTGCGCCGGAAGCCTCCCGTTCGTTTTCCGCACCACACGCCGAGGCGTCGCGCCGCGCGCGCCGCTGCGCTTGCTGTCGGCCGACGAGTACGCCGTGTTCGCCGCGGTCGCGGCGCGGATCGTCCCCGGCGACGGGGCCGACGCCAGCTGGCCGCGCGCCGAGGCGCTCGACTGCGCCGGCAAGGTCGACGCGCTGATGGCCACCGTCCACCCCGCCGTGGGGCGCGACTTCCGCCGCCTCCTGCGCCTCATGGAGAGCGGCTTTCTCGGCGCGCTGACCGCCGGCTCGCCGCGTCCGTTCACCCGCGCCTCCGCCGCCGAGCAGGACGCGCGCCTCGAGGCCTGGCGCCGCTCGCGCTTCGCGCTCCTGCGCAGCGGCTACCAGGCGGTGAAGCGCCTGGCCGACGCCGCCTACTATTCCTCGCCGGAGATCTACGCGCTGGTCGGATACCCGGGACCGCCGCTGGTTCCGCAGCTGCCGGGAGGGACGCCCTGACCGCCGGCCGCATCGTCGCCGGCACCGAGATCCCCGATCTGTCGTCGATCGAGGTCGACTTCGTCGTGGTCGGCAGCGGCGCGGGCGGGGCCACGGCGGCCGCCGTGCTGACCGCGGCCGGCGCGCGCGTCGCCGTGCTCGAGGAGGGGGGCCACTACACACGGCGCGACTTCAACCTGCAGGAGTCGTGGGCCTACCCGGCGCTCTACCAGGAGCACGGCAACCGGGCCACCGACGACCTCTCGATCATGATCCTGCAGGGACGCTCGGTGGGGGGTGGGACGACGGTCAACTGGACCTCCTCGTTTCGCACGCCCGAGCGGACGCTGGCGCTGTGGGCGGCCCGGCACGCCGTGCGCGGGCTCGACGCGCCGACGCTGGCGCCGCACTTCGAGGCGGTGGAGAAGCGGATCGACGTCGGCCACGGCGATCCCGACGACGTCAACAACAACAACCGCAAGCTGCGCGAGGGCGCGGCCAAGCTGGGCTGGCAGCCGGAGCTCATTCACCGCAGCGTCAAGGGATGCGCGCGCCTCGGCTACTGCGGGATGGGCTGCCCGCTCGACGCCAAGCGGTCGTCGCGCACGACCTACCTCGCCGACGCGGTGGCCGGCGGCGCCCAGGTCTACGCCGACTGCCGCGCCACGCTGGTCGAGACCGACCGCGGCCGCGCGCGCGCCGTCGTGGCCGAGGTGCTCGATCGCGCCAGCGATCGCCCCCGCGGCCGCTTCGTCGCCTACGCCCGCCGCGGGGTGGTGCTGGCCGGCGGCGCGATCAACACGCCGGCGCTGCTCCTCCGCTCGAAAGCGGGGACCGACGGCGGGCGGGTCGGACGCCGCACCTTCCTGCACCCCACGGTCCCCCTCATCGCTTTTTACGACCAGCCGATCGAGGCCTTCTACGGGGCGCCGCAGTCGGTGGCGGTCCACCACTTCGCCGATCGGGGCGAGCGCGTCGGCTACTTCTTCGAGACCGCGCCCATTCACCCCATGCTGGCGGCGCTGGCCTTCCCCGGCTTCGGCGACAGCCACCGCAAGATCGTCGAGCGGCTCCCCTACGCGCAGGCCACCATCGCGCTCCTCGTCGACGGCCACCACGACGACGACGGGGGGACCGTCGCGACCGGCGGCGACGGTCGGATCAAGCTCAGCTACCCGCTCACGCCGGCGCTGCGGGAAGCAGCGGTCTCCGCGCTCGGCGACATGGCGCGCCTGCAGCTCGCGGCCGGCGCGCGCGAGGTGATGACGCTGCACGAGACGCCGCTCTCCATCCGCACCGAGGCCGACATCGCCGCCATCGCCGCCGCCCCCTTCGGCCCCAACCGGCACACGCTGTTCTCCGCGCACCAGATGGGCGGCGCCGCGATGGGCGAGGACCCCGCCCGCTCGGTGGTCGACTCGCGCGGCCGCCACCACCAGCTCGAGAACCTCTGGATCGCCGACGGCTCGGTCTTCCCGACCAGCCTGGGCGTGAACCCCCAGCTCTCCGTCTACGCCCACGCCCACCTGTTCGCGACCGAGATCGCGAAGGCGGGCTGAGCGTCAGTACAAGACCGCGACGCCGACGTTGACGTCGATGTTGAACGTGAAGTTGGTGAAGCCGGCGACGGCGTCGAGCTCGCCCGTCAGCGCGAACACGGGCGAGAGGTTGTAGAGGAGGCCGCCCCCCGCGCCCACGAACACCGGTCCCGCGGCGATCGTGTCGACACAGGTGGTCTTCATGTCGAGGCCGCACACCGGGCGTGAGTTGAAGGTGGCGACGTGTCGGATCGTGCCGCCCCCCAACATTCCGGCGACGAACGGGTGCAGGTCGCTGTCCTCGAGGTGAAGGAAGTAGTGGGCGCGGGCGAACCCGGCGATGGCGAAGGAAGGCGGCGCGCAGAGCATGTTCATGCCGCAGGTCATCGTGTCGGTCTTGACCGCGTAAAACGGCGTGGCCCCGGTGACGTACTGCAGCCGGAGCTGCAAGGACACCATCAGATCGGGATTGAGGTAGTAGCCGACCTCGGGCGCGATCTGGCCGAGCCGCGCCCAGGCGAAGCCGCCCGGGTGGACCTGGTCGCCGGGCGGGAGATCGTTTTGACCGATGTCACCGTTGCGGTCGATGACTCCCATCGACATGGTGTTCCCCTTGTTGACCTCCCCCTGCCCGGTCGTCCAGCCGAACCCGGTGCCGAGCGCGAACGCGAAGTACCAGGTCGGCCCTTCGGATTCGGACTCTTCCTTCTTCTCGGGCGGCGGCGCCTTCTTCTTCGTCACGGCCGCGCCGCGCAGCTTGACCACCAGCGGCTCGCTCGCCGAGCCCTTCTTCGCCAGCACCTGGTCGTCGTCGCCGTCGACCTCGATGTAGTAGGAGACCTTGGCCCCTTGGGTCGCCGAGGCGGGGATCTCCCCCATCCAATTTCCGGGCGACTCCTCCTTCATCTCACGCTCGCCGAAATCTTCGGACCCGTCGGCGCTGAACGAGAGCACCACCTTCTTCGGCTTGATCGACGAATCGAGCGTCATGTTGATGGGGATCGTCTTCCCCTGCGCCGAGACGGTCACCGGCTCGTGCGTGATGGCGTCGGCCGCCGCGGCGGTCGTCTGGCCGCCGCCCCCGCTGCTCTTCTGCTCCGACACCGCCTGATCGAAGACCTCCTGGATCTCGGGCGTGGCCAGCATCTTGTCGAGCTTGACGTCGGGAGCGATCTCGAGCGCCTTCTTGAACTCGGCCAGCGCGTCGTCCTTCTGCTTGAAGCCGGCGAACAGGACGACGCCCAGGTGGACGTGAGTGCGGGCGGCGACCTGGCTCTTGTCGAGGCCGGCCCGCGAGACCGCGTCGAGCGCGTCTTTGAGGATCTTACGCGCCTGGTCGAAGTTCAGGTTCTCGAACTCGTCCACTGCCTTCTTGTTGAGCTTGCTGATCTTCTCGACCGCGGCCGAATCCTCGTCCTGGGCGCGCGCGGGGCCGGCAGCGGCCAGGAGCGCGAGGCCGGCGAGAGCGGCGGCGAGACGGAGCGTGAGGGCGGTCTTTCCCAAGGGGTGTGGGCGGTTTCGCGAGGCCGGGGCCCCGAGGGGGCCGGGAAGGCAGGGGCGAATGTATCACGGCCGGGACTTCCCATATTTAAATGACCGACCGGGGCCTGCGAACTCCCTGGCCCGGCCGTATAATGCCAGTATGCGCAAGTCGAGCCTCGTCTCTGCGTTGGTGCCGTGGGGTCTGTTCGCGGCGGCGCTGGCGGGCGCCGGGCTGCTCTGGAACGGGACGTCACCGCCCCGTCCGTCGGCCAAGCCGCCGGTCTCGGACGAGGCGCTCGCCGTAGAGGCAGGGCTGCGGCCGACCCGGCTGGTGGTCGACTTCCGCGACGACATCACGCCCGAGCGTCTGGCTGCCACCGGGTTCCACGAGGTTCCGGTCTCCGACTATTCGAAGGTCGACGGGCTCTACACCATCGACTTCGCGGACGCCGACGCGGCCGCCTCAGCGCGTGCCCGGCTCGCCCAGGACCCCGACGTGGAGAGCGTCGACTACGACGCGGTGGCCACCATCTTCCCGGATGAGGAGAGGCAGGAAGTGGGAGCCGAGGCAGCCGACGCGCAGGCCGGCACCTCGTCGCTGGAGGCGGAGTGCAACGTCAAGAGCGCCGACGCCGGGAAGAGCTTCCCCAACGACACCTGTTTCAAGTATCAGTGGCACCTGCGCCAGATCAACATGCCGGCCGCCTGGAAGCAGGGGAACGGCAAGGGCGCGGTGGTGGCGGTCATCGACACGGGCGTCACCAAGGTCGGCGACCTGCGCGACACCAAGTTCGTCCCCGGCTACAACTTCGTGGCCAACAACGCCAACGCGGACGACGACCACGGCCACGGCACGCACGTCGCCGGCACCATCGCCGAGTCGACCAACAACGGGATCGGCGTGGCGGGCGTCGCCTACGGCGCGTCGATCATGCCGCTCAAGGTCCTCTCGGCGCGCGGCTCGGGGTCGATGGGCGGCATCGCCCAGGCGATCCGCTGGGCGGCCGACCACGGCGCCAACGTCATCAACATGAGCCTGGGCGGTCCGTTCGCGGTGGCGCCGCTGGCCAACGCCGTCAAGTACGCCCACGGGAAGGGCGTGGTGGTGGTGGCCGCCGCCGGGAACGACGGCAAGGGCAAGGTCAGCTACCCGGCCCGGTACCCGGGCGTCATCGCCGTCGCGGCGACACAGGAGGACGGCAGCACGACCTTCTACTCGAACTGGGGGCCGGAGATCGACATCGCGGCGCCGGGCGGCAACACGCGCGGCAACCCGCAGGGCGGCGTCCTCCAGCACACCATCGTCCCCAACGACATCGGGCGCACCGACTACCTCTACTTCATGGGGACCTCGATGGCCTCGCCGCACGTGGCGGGCGTGGCCGCGCTGATCGTCGGCGCGGGCATCAAGAAGCCCGAGGCGGTGGAGCAGGTTCTCCTGGCCACGGCCCGCAAGCCGCCCGCGCGCGACGCGGGCGCCCGCGTCGACGACCACTACGGCGCCGGCATCATCGACGCCTCGGCGGCGCTGCACAAGGCGCGCGACGCGCGCGGCGGCGAGGAGCTCGGCCTCGGCCTGGCGGTCGGCCTGCTCGGCCTGGCGCTCACCCGGCGGCGTGGCATCGCCGTGGGCAAGCTCGGCTGGGGCGCGCTGGCGGCGTTCGTGGTCGGCGCCTCGGGCCTCGATCTGACCTGGGCCGTTCCGCTGTCCTGGCACCACGCCCATGTGGCGGCGGGCGTGCTGTCGAGCGGCTTCACCGATCTGGCGTCCGGTCCGCTGAGCGCGACGCTGGTCTACAGCGCGCTCGCGCCGGTGGTGCTGACGCTGCTCTTCTACGGGTTCCGCAAGCTGCGTCCGGCGCTGGCGGGGTTCGGTTTCGGCGTGGCGGGCGCGTTGCTCTTCGCGGCCGTCGCCCACACCGTCGAGCTCCGCTTCGTCCCCGACGCCCTCGAGTCGGTCTGGCTGTACGCGCAGGCCGCGATCGCGGGCCTGTTCGCCACCGCCTGCCTGCGCAAGGCCTAGCTCACTCGAGGCAGGCGCCCGCGTCGACGACGGGCGCCGGCAGCTGGCAGGAGACCGCCGTGCTCGCGTTGAAGTGGGCGGGGTCTGATCCCACCGGCTCGTCGGTGATGGTGAAGACCCCCTCGCCCGCCGGGCAACCACCCGCGCCCGCTGCCCCGAGCGACCAGCAGGGCGCTCCGGCGGCCACCCCGGCGCAGGCCGGAAGGACGATCTCCTGAACGGTCCCGTCTCCCGCAACGAGGTGCTCGGTCACGGTGCAATCGGGGACCGTTCGCCCCTCGCCGTCGGTCTTGCTCTGGAGGTTGGTCGTCAAGCAGGGCGGCTGGATGAAATCATCGGGGAGCGGGCGGAGGAGCTGCAGCACCTCGGAGTAGTCCGGGTCGCAGACCGAGGCCAGCAAGCCGTTGGGAAAGGCCTCGATGAACTCGGCCAGCCGGACGGCCGGCTCGCCGAAAGCGCCGCTGCCGTCGGCCGCCTCCGTTCCGCACGAGGGCGCCACTCGCGCTCGCAGCCCGCTCGGCGAAGCGCCGTCGGCCACCCACTGGACGGTGTAGGGGCTCGGGGGCCCCACCAGCCCGGTCACCAGGATCTGGTCGGGATCGGGCTTGAGCGCCCGGATGTCGGCGACGAACTTGGAGACCGGGGTGAGCGTGCCGCCGGCTTCGTTGGAACGGCAATCCGTGAGCGAGAGGGAGGGGACACCGCCGACCGAGGCGGCGTCGGACGGCGGATCGAGCGGCGGCGCAATCGTGTTGCCGCTCGGATCGACGCAGAGGTGTCCCGCCCGATTGCAGCGGTAAGACGTCAGGGGTCCCTGTGACGGATCGGCCGCGAACGCGCTCCCCGCGGGCACCGAGCAGTCGTCCTGGTTCGAGATGAAGACGATGAGCAGATAGGCGTCGGGGCGCAGGAACCCCGCGTTCGCCGCCGGTGGTGGCTGCCCGTCGGCGCCCAGGGCCCGATCGAGCGCCGCCAGCGGCTGTCCGAAGCTGCAACCGCCGTCGCCGAGCTGGGCGATGCATCCGAAGACCTTCGCGGCGCCCGGCTCGGTCGCATCGTCGGGCGCGCTGAAGTTGCGGCTGTCGCCGACCATGGAGTCCTCGACCAGGGAGATGAACGTCGCCGATGGATCGAGCGTGGTGTCAGTGCACATCCCTTCGGGCTGGCTCCGGAACGCGCCGCCGTCGCCGCCCGCGCTGCAGCCCGGAATCGCCGCGTTCGCCGCGGCGCCGATCCCCAGGTCCGCAGAGACCACCCCGACGTGAAGGGAAATGGGCCGGTCGTGACCGGGGTAGGGCAGGTTCGCCATCAAGCTGGGAAGCTGCGTCGCCAACGTGGCCTGCCAGCCCGCCATCGCCGGCCCGTCGTCCAGCACGAAGACGACGTCCAGATCGGTGTTCGTCGCGGTCGTGAAGCTCTGGGTCAGCGTCAGCGACGTCGCACAAACGCCAGGCGACGGGGGTTGCAGCGGAGATGAACAGGCGGACAACGCGCAGGCAGCTGCAAACCCCCACGCGCCGCATCTGATCCGCCCGGCCATCCCCAGGCAAGAAGCAACTTGCGTGCACAATCTGCGCCTGGACGCACGCGGGGGGCGCGGCCGACGCGGCAACCCGGTTGGCGGCAGCGCCAACCGGGCGCGGCGCCCGCTACTGGACCCAGTCGCTGTTGGCGGTGGCGGCCAGCCAGCTCTTCACCTGCATGCCGAAGGCGTTCAGCGTGGTGATGGCCGTGTCGCTGAACATCGGGGGCGCCCAGGAGTTGTCGGCCACCCAGGCGGTCCAGCTCGCGCCGTCGCCGTTGAGCGTCGTCTGCAACCCCGACTCGAAGCTGGCGGAATCGGTGGTGGCGGAACCCCACTCGGTCACGAACACCGGCACCTTGCCCGTCGCCGTCGCCACCTGGCTCTGGAACGTCGAGTTCCAGTTGTTGGAGTAGATGTG
>DATNDC010000015.1:0-4121 GCA_035607055.1 Polyangia bacterium | reverse complement strand
GCGCGCATCTGCCGCGGCGTCGTGAGCGCACGGGCGTGGTAGCGATCGCCGACGACCTTCCCTTTGCGGCCGAGGGCGCGATTGACGGCGAGCGCCAACCGGATGGCCAGCCCGTGCATGCCGCCGCGGGCGCGGCGCGCTTCGTCGCCCTCGACGATGAAGTGTCCGTGGTCCTGCTGGATGGAGAAGTGGACGACGCGGAATCCGTCCACCGACGCCCGCCCGATGGCGCGCCGGAGCGCGCCGAACACCCGCGGAGATCTGAGCGACGGAAGTCCGGGCGCTGCTCGGATCGTGACCTGGAGCGGGTAGCGGGGATCGACCTTCGGCCGCGTGTCGTGCGGCATCGAAGGTCGTCCGCGCGGTCTTCGCCCCGCCCCCTTTCGTGCACCACCCCACGTGCGAGCCGCCTCGAGCGGCAACCGCAGCTGCCGCCTTCGCCTCGACTTGATTCCGCGCATGTTCCAGTTGTCGGCGCGCGCGGCGTCGGGTTGCGGGCGGCGTTGGGTTGCGTCGCTCTCACCGGCTTGATTCCGCGGATGTTCCGGTCAGGCACGAGGAGTCCCTCCCGACAGATCTGACGCATGGTGAGAGCGCGACGCTAGACGAGCCCGAGCGCGCTGCGCACCACCGCGGCGATCGCCGGCGCCGGGCTCCCCTTCGAGACGTAGTCGGTCGCCCCCGAGGCCCGCATCGCCGCCCGGTAGTCCCGCTCGGGGTGGAGGCTCATCACCACCACCGGCAGCTCGGGACGCAGGGCGCGAATCTCCCGTAGCGCCTGCACGCCCCCCCGATCGGGCAGCGACAGATCGAGCATCACCAGGTCCCAGGGCTCCCGGCCAACGGCCACCAGCGCGGCCCCGGCGGCCGCCTCCTCCTCGACCACCACGTCGGGCAGCGCCTCGACCAGGAGCTGGCGCAGCGAACCGCGCACCGCCTCGCTGTCGTCGACCAGCAGGATTCGCTTCACGCCGGCTCCTGCGCCGAGGCCGGAACCCGCGCCCGCACCGTCGTCCCCCGCCCCGGCTCGCCGGTGACGATCGTCTCGCCGCCCAGCGCCAGCGCCCGCTCGCGCATGCCGACCAGGCCGAGCGACCGCCTGCTCGAGATCTCCTCCGAGGCGTATCCGCGTCCGTCGTCGGCCACCACCAGCACGGCTGCTTCGCCGTCGCGCGCGAGCGCGACACGGACGTGCCGCGCCTGGGCGTGGCGCGCCACGTTGGTGAGCGCCTCCTGCAGGATGCGAAACAACGCCAGGGAGGCCGCCGGGCCGATGGAGATCTCCTCCTCGGGCAGCCGCGCCTCGCAGGGGACGCCGGTCCGTTGCGTGAACTCCCCCGCCTGCCAGCGGATGGCCGCGGGGAGGCCCAGATCGTCGAGGACCGCGGGGCGCAGGGTGGCGGAGATCCGGCGCGTCGTCTCCAGCGTCTGATCGACGAGCCCGTCCATCGCCCGCAGGCGCCGCTCCGCCTCCGCCGAGGCGCCGCTCCCGAGCTGGCCGCGCAGGCCTGCGAGGTCGAGCTTGAGCGCCGTCAGCGCTTGCCCGACCTGGTCGTGCAGCTCGCGCGCGATCACCCGCCGTTCCTCCTCGCGGATCTCCGACAGCCGCGTCGCCAGCGCGCGCAGCTCCGCGGCCGAGGCGCGCAGCTCGTCCTGGATCTTCTGCTGCTCGGTGACGTCGGTGAAGAAGATCGACAGGCCGTCGGGCGAGGGATAGATGCGGTTCTCGAACCAGCGGTCCCAGGGCGGGTAGTGCTCGCGCAGGTGGATCGGCCGCTGCTCGTCGATCGCCTGCTGGTAGGCGAGCTGGAACCTCTGGCCGCGCCCCTCGGGGAACTCGGTCCAGACGTGCTTGCCGATGAGCGACGCCGCCTCGCGCCCCAGGAGCCGCCCGCCGCTCCCGTTCACGTACCGGTAGCGCCACGCGCGGTCGAGCGCCACGAACCCGTCCGAGACGCGCTCGAGGATCCGCTCGAGCTCGCCGCGCGCGCTCTCCGCCTCCGCCCGCGCCGCCTCGGCGGCGCGCATCGCCTCCCACCGTCGGGTGATGTCCCAGCAAGTCCCCACCAGGCGAAGGGCCCGACCGCCTCCGGCCGCCACCTGCCCGCGCGTGTGCAACATCCGGAAGCTCCCGTCCGGGCGCACGATCCGGTGGTCGTAGACGAACGGCGACAGGTTCTGCATCGCCAGGCGGAGCACGTTCGCGGTGTGCTCGCGGTCGTCGGGGTGGACGCTGCCCAAAAACGACTCGTAGGTCGGGACGTGCGTGCCGCGGTCCACGCCGTAAATCTGGTAAAGCTCGTCGGACCAGCTGACCTCGTTCTTGACGATGTCCCACTCCCAGGTCCCGAGGTGCGCCAGCCGCTGCGCCTCCTCGAGGCGCTCGCGGTTCCGCCGCAGCTCGTTCTCGGCCTGGCGCCGAACGGAGACATCGACGCCCGTCCCGATCACGTACCGGACGTTACCGTCGACCCCGCGCAGCGGCGCGAACGCGGCGTCGATGGCCAGCACCCCGCCGCGCATCGACACCACGCTGGTCTCGAAGCGCGACGGCTGGCCGTCGGCGGCGCGCGCGATCGCCTCCGCGACCCGCGCGCGCTCCTCGGCGGAGTGCGAGAACCAGGTCAGATCGACGAAGCGCTTCCCCACCACGTCGGCCCGCTCGAGCCCGGCGGCCGTCAGGGGCGCCTGGTTGGTGTCGAGCAGGATGCCGTCGCGGGAGAAGAACCCCACGAACGCGAACAGCGCGTCCAGCACGTCGCGGAACCGCGACTCGAGGGTGACCCCGTCGACGACCGACACCCGCGCCGGATCGCCCGCCTCGGCCGTCACTGTTGCGCCTTCCCGCCAACCAGCACTCAACGATGTTAGTCGCGCCCGCGCGACCCCGTCAATCCCGCGCGACGTCCCTTTTGACCGCGGTCACGCGGGCCGACCAAACGTCGTCCGCCAAATGGGCGGTGGCATGGCTACAGGAAGGTGTAGATGAGCGTCGCCTCGGTGAGCGTGTCGACCTTCTCAGCGAAGGGCACAAAGCCAACGAACGTCGCCCCGGCTGGAGCGCCAGCTGGAATCGGCAGCGGCGCCGGGTTCTGATCGTATTTGATCGTGAACCCGAAGCCGATGCTCAGCTTGGCAAACAGCGTGGTGGTCAACCCGATCTTGCCGTTGACGCGCGTGTCGTGAAACGCGTCGACGCCTGGCATGCCGTTGGAGACATTGAGCGCGTTCGTCTCCTTGTTCAGGTTGAAGAGCGCCTCCAAGCCGGCGGTGATCCCGGTGGCCTTGCTGAGCGTCAGCGTCTCGCCGGCGAAAATCCGCGCCGAGTGAATCGAGACGGAGGGTGGCGTCATCATGTTCACCGCCACGTAGCTCTCGTGGGAGTAGTCGTAGCCGAGCTCCGCCACCAGGAGGTGCATCGCGCTCTTGTAGACCTGCCTGCTGTACCCGGCCTGCCCGCCCCCGTAGAAGGTCTTGCCGGCGATCTTGTCGGCCGCCGCGGAGGCAGCGACGTAGCCGGAGTTGTTGAGCGTGAAGAACCGATCGTAGCGCCCCTTGACCAGCAAGTTGTTCGTCGTCTCGATGTCGGTCCTCGACAGCGACGTGATCATCGGATTGCCGGCAGGTTCGGTGGTCAGGACGTTCGAGCGGCCGTAGGCGCCGTTGGCGTCGAGGGCCAGCCGGTTGTTCCCTTCCTTGCGCGAGACGCTCCCGGCGCCGACGAGGCCGGTGGTCTGGGAGTTCCCGGAGGTCATGGTGAAGCCGCCCTTGGCCATCGCCTTCCATTCGACGGCGGGCGGCGGAGGAGGAGGCGGCGTCCCGGGCTTGGTCACCTCGGCCGGCTTCGGCGCCTCGGGTTTGGCGTAAGTGAAGGTGGGGTTCGACTGGGCCAACGCCGGCACGGACATGAACAGCGCGGCGGCAGCAAACGACAGGGGGCGGAGCTTCATGGCGGCGGACTGTAGCCACCGCGACGCCCGGCGGTCAACGATCCGGGAACCCCGGGCCTCGCCGTGTTACAAAGCGCCCCATGGGCGACGGCCACCGCTGGACGTTCTTCCGCGCGGGCGGGTTCGATCAGGTCAAGCTCGCCTCGGGCGACGACCTGGCCAACCTCGCCG
>DATNDC010000013.1:0-27460 GCA_035607055.1 Polyangia bacterium | reverse complement strand
ACGAGTCCCGGACGGCGATCGATTCGTTCCCGGCGGGAGAAGCCAGATCCTCCGCCATTTCGGCGGCCCACTCGACGGCGGCGTCCCGCCCGGAATAGTCGCCACGGCAGTTCGCGATGGACGCGACCATGCAGAGCGCGGCGATCATGTCCTCGAGGTCGGCGCGGGAGAGGGTCACGGCAGCCCGGCCGGTAACAGGCATCGACCTGGTCTCATACAAGGAAAGGGCCGCGGGCGCCCCGAAACGGCTCATGCCGGAGCCGTTTTTGATCGCGCGAGGGGCGAGGCCGGAGCGCGGATTGCAAGGTTCTCGGAGTCCAGCAATTCAGCGGTCGTTACGGCGGCGCCTGGAAGCGATTTGTCGGCGACTGATCCCGATGTCCCGACGGTGCGTGATGTCTCGACCGGTGCCGTCTCGCCCCGTGGCGCGGTTTCTGACCCGCGGGCGCGCTCCCCGCGTGATCGGGAGTGACGGTCAGGACGGTCACGGTGCTCGCCGCGAGGGGCGGGGGCGGCGCCGCCGCGGCGGCCGCAGGGGACGCGCTCGCGCCGGTCGGTGCGGCCGCGACAGTCCCCTTCGCCTGGCTCGGCTCGATCGCGGCGGACGGCTGGGCGGGCGCCGGCTCCTTGCGCGCGGCAGCCACCGGCTCCGGCGCTCCGCTCCGATGCGTCAGCCGGGAGACTGCCAGAGATCGCCAGGCTCCCCAGCGGGGTGCCACGAGCGGGTAGCCAACCACCGCGACCGCGGCGAGCGCGACGACGGCGGCAAGCCGCTTCGGCCACCGCCCGGCCGGCTTTTCGTCGATGTACTCGACGTCCCCTTCCAGCGGGAGGTTCAGGACCGCCAGCTCTTCGCTGAGCATCGCGCGTTCGGTTGAGCGTCGATCGCGTCGACTGGGCGGCTCCGACGAGACCTCTTTGGACATGACCCGCGCCAGCTCCGGAATCTCTCCGAACGCCCGGGGACCATCGCCGACGGCATAGACGGACGTCGTGCTCGTGACCCGGCCCCAGCGCACGAGCTCGGCGAGCTCCCTCTCGTTCTCGACCAGCTGCAGCTCGCCCTCGTCGGTCTGAATCAGCCAGCGCTGGCCCGGATCGGCGCGCTCATATGCTCGGGTGGGTGCCTCGGTCCAGGCGGCGGCGCGCGAGCTGTCGCTGCCGCCGGGGGCGCCCGGCGGCGTCTCGGTTCCCGGCCTCACAATGAACAAGAGCCGTGAGACGCGCCAGACGGCTCAGTCGGTCGCGGGTGCGGTCGGAATCCGCGGTGTGAACAAACGTAGCCCGCGGTGAGGAAGGCGCGACTCAGGCCGGCTTGGTGGACCCGTGGTGCGCGGCGGCGAGGTGCTCGAGCCAGCGGCGACCGAGAAGCACATGGAGGTCAAAAGCTTGGATCGTTCCGCCGAAAGGCGGCGTTGACGGCGCCGGTCGGGCGATAGGAAGTCGACCTTGCAAGTTCAACTTTCTATTACAAGCTCGCGGACGTGGCCGCCGAGACCGCGAGACGCGCCGAACGGGTGGCCAATGATCTGCGACAGGTCCTGGGCGGGCTGACCAATCGACTGCGCGCCGAGTCTGCCGACAACGATCTCAGCCCCTCCGAGCAAGCCGTGCTCCGGCGGCTCTACGAGCACGGCCCGGCGACGACCGCGGCCCTGGCGCGCGCCGAATGGGTCAAGCCGCAGTCGATGGGGGCGACGGTCGGTGGGCTCGAGGCGGGCGACTTCGTGGCCCGGGCGATCGATGCGGCCGACGCGCGCTGCCGCACCGTCTCGATCACCGAGCGGGGGAAGCGCCTGATCCAGGCCGGTCGGGCCGCGCGCCAGAGCTGGCTCGCCCGCCGGATCGACGAGGCTCTGGGCGCCGAAGAGCAACGCGCGCTGCAGTCGGCGATCGCGCTTCTTCGCCGCCTGGTCGAGCCGTGAGCACGTCGTGAACGGCGCTGTTGTTGCAGTCTGCCGGGCGGCCGGTCAGATGCGGCTCGGGAACGCCGCGGGCTGGGCGGCATCGGTAGCTCGGCGGCATTCGGAAGCACGTGTCCCCTGTCGGAAAAGCCATCAGTTGTTCGGATTCCAGACAGCGCCCCGCGACGCCGGGGCGGATGAGGCCCGTCCGGTGAAGTCATGTGGATAGTCCGGCTCGCGCTCCGCCGCCCGTACACCTTTGCGGTCCTGGCGCTGGTCCTGCTCATCCTTGGCCCGCTCGTCGCGGTGACCACGCCGACCGACATCTTCCCGAACATCGACATCCCGGTGGTGGCGATGGTCTGGCAGTACACCGGCATGTCGCCCGAGCAGATGGCGAGTCGGATCACCGTCCTGTCCGAGCGGTCGCTGACCACCACGGTCAACGACATCGAGCACATCGAGTCGCAGTCGCTGACCGACCGCGCGGTCATCAAGATCTTCTTCCAGCCGAAGGTCAACGTCGCCACCGCGGTCGCGCAGGTCACCGCCATCGCGCAGACGCAGCTGCGTCAGCTCCCGCCGGGTACGACGCCGCCGCTCATCCTGCAGTACAGCGCCTCCAGCGTCCCCATCATCCAGCTCGGGCTCTCCGGAGAGGGGATGTCCGAGCAGCAGCTCAACGACTACGGGTTGAACACCATCCGCACGCAGCTGGTGACCGTCGACGGCGCCGGCATCCCCTACCCCTACGGCGGTAAGCAGCGGCAGATCCAGGTCGACCTCGATCTCCCGGCGCTGCAGGCGCGGGGGCTGTCGCCGACCGACGTGGTCAACGCCATCGCCGCCCAGAACCTGATCCTCCCCTCGGGGACCGCGAAGATCGGCCCCTTCGAGTACGAGGTCCAGACCAACAGCGCCCCGCTCGAGCTCGAGGAGCTCGACAACCTGCCGATCCGGGCCGTGGGCGGTGCCGTGGTCTACGTCCGCGACGTGGCCCATGTGCGGGACGGGTTCCCGCCCCAGACGAACATCGTGCGCGTCGACGGGCAACGGGCCTCGCTGATCTCGATCATCAAGACCGGCGACGCCTCGACGCTCGACATCGTCCAGGGGATCCGGGACAAGCTGGAGGTGATCAGGCCCCAGCTGCCGCCGGCGCTCAAGGTGACGCCGCTGGCCGATCAGTCGCTGTTCGTGCGCTCGGCGATCGACGGCGTCGTGCGCGAGGCGATCATCGCCGCCTGTCTGACGGCGGTGATGATCCTCATCTTCCTCGGCAGCTGGCGCAGCACCCTCATCATCGCCGTCTCCATCCCGCTCTCGATCTTGTCGTCGCTCATCGTCCTGTCGGCGCTGGGGCAGACGATCAACATCATGACGCTGGGGGGGCTGGCGCTGGCGGTCGGGATCCTGGTCGACGACGCCACCGTCGAGATCGAGAACATCAACCGCAACGTCGACCAGGGGAAGGAGGTCGAGCACGCCATCCTCGACGGCGCCCAGCAGATCGCCGTGCCCGCGCTGGTGTCGACCATCGCCATCTGCATCGTGTTCGTCCCGATGTTCTTTCTGTCGGGCGTCGCCAAGTTCCTGTTCGTGCCGCTCGCCGAGGCGGTCTGCTTCGCCATGCTCGCCTCGTACGTCCTGTCGCGCACGGTGGTGCCGACGATGGCCAAGTACCTCCTGCGCGGGCACGAGCACGAGCAGGCGGCGCGCGAGCGCGCCAAGACCAGCCGAAATCTCCTGATCCGTTTTCAGGCCGCGTTCGAGCGCGGGTTCGACGCGCTCCGCTTCGCGTACCACGGCGTGCTCGAGCTCTGCCTGCGGCATGCCAAGAAGTTCCTGGTCGGCTTCATGGGCCTCAGCGTCCTCTCGGCCGCCCTGCTGTATCCATTCCTGGGCCAGGACTTCTTCCCCGCCGTCGACACCGGCCAGTTCAAGATCCACGTGCGGGCCCACACCGGGACGCGCATCGAGGAGACCGCCAGCCTCTGCGATCAGATCGATCGCGCCATCCGCGAGGTCATCCCCCGCCAGGAGCTGGTCACCATCATCGACAACATCGGCCTGCCCTACAGCGGCATCAACACCACTTACTCGAACTCGGCGCCCATCGGGCCGGCCGACGCCGACATCCAGGTGTCCCTCGCCGAGAAGCACCGCCCGACCGACGACTACGTGCAGCGCCTGCGCGAGGTGCTCCCCCCTCGTTTTCCGGGCGTCACCTTCTACGAGCTGCCGGTCGACATGTCACGCAGATCCTGAACTTCGGCCTGCCGGCCCCGCTCGACATCCAGATCGTCGGGAACAACCTGGCCGCGAACCGGGCCTGGGCCGAGCGGCTGCTCGACGAGGTCAAGACGGTGGCCGGCACCGCCGACCTCCGCATCCAGCAGCCGTTCGACAACCCCGCTCTCAAGGTCGCCGTAGACCGCACCAAGGCGCTGCAGATGGGGCTCTCGCAACGCGACGTGGCCCAGAGCCTGCTGGCCGCGACCAGCGGCAGCTTCCAGACCTCGCCCAGCTTCTGGCTCAGCCCCAAAAACGGCGTCAGCTACAACATCGCGGTGCAAGCGCCGCAGTACGCGCTCGACAACCTGCAGGACCTGTCGAACATCCCCCTCGACGCGCCCGGCGCCGTCGCCAACCAGGCCGCCCGCGCCGCCGGCCGCCCGGTGCAGATCCTGGGGAACGTGGCCGACATCAACCGGGGCGCCTCGCCCGGCACGGTGTCGCACTACAACATCGCGCCGGCCATCGACATCTACGGCAACGTCGTCAACACCGACCTCGCCAGCGTCGACGCCAAGGTCGAGCAGCTCATCGCCGCGGCCAAGAAGGATCTGCCGCGCGGCTCGCGCGTCTTCGTGCGCGGGCAGGTGCAGACGATGCGCAGCTCGTTCCGCGGCCTGCTGGCCGGCCTGGTCTTCTCGATCGTCCTCGTCTACCTGCTCATCGTCGTCAACTTCCAGTCCTGGCTCGACCCCTTCATCATCGTCGCGGCGCTGCCGGTGGCGCTGGCGGGCGTGGTCTGGTTCCTCTTCGTCACCCACACGCGCATCAGCGTCCCCGCGCTGACCGGCACCATCATGTGCATGGGCGTCGCCACCGCGAACTCGATCCTGGTGGTCAGCTTCGCGCGCGAGCAGCTGCTCGAGCTGCGGGGTGACGCGCGCGCGGCGGCGCTGGCGGCCGGGTTCGTCCGCTTCCGGCCGGTGCTGATGACGGCGCTGGCGATGATCATCGGCATGGTGCCGATGGCGCTGGGGCTCGGCGACGGCGGCGAGCAGAACGCGCCGCTCGGCCGCGCCGTGATCGGCGGCCTCCTCTTCGCCACCGTCTCCACGCTCTTCTTCGTCCCCACCTTCTTCCACGTGCTGCACGGGTGGCTGGAACGCCGCCGGCGCCGGCACGAGCCGCACGACGCGGACTTGGCCCTGGCAGGAGAAACGACCCCATGAGTCACGACGCCGCGCCACCTCAACCTGGCGAGGGGAAGCCCCCGCTCGGCGCCCGCAAGGCGCTGGCGCTGATCGCGACGATGATCGGCGCCGCCGCGGTGGTCGCCACTTTGGGGATCGTTCCCCGCGTTCGCGCGCGCACGACGCTGCAGCAGCAGACCGACGCGCTGGCGGCGCCCGACGTCCAGGTGGCGCGGCCGAAGCCGGGCCAGGTCGGCGAGGAGGTGGTCCTCCCGGGCAACGTGCAGGCCTTCACCGACGCGCCGATCTACGCGCGCACCAGCGGCTACCTCAAGTCGTGGAGCTTCGACATCGGGGCCCACGTCAAGAAGGGACAGCGGCTGGCGGTGATCGCCAGCCCGGAGGTCGATTCGCAGCTCGCCCAGGCCAGGGCCGACCTGGCGACGGCGCGGGCAAACTCCAAATACGCCGAGACGCAATCGACCCGCTACCAGGACCTCTTGAACGAGAACGCCGTCTCCAAGCAGGACACGGACAACTTCCGGGCCCAGGCGAGCTCGACCAGCAACCAGGTCGCCGCGGCGCAGGCCAACGTCCGGCGGCTCGGCCAGCTGACCGGCTTCGAGAACGTGTTCGCCCCCTTCGACGGCGTCGTCACCGCGCGCAACGTCGACGTCGGCACGTTGATCGACGCCGGCGCGGGCCGCGAGCTTTTTCACCTCGCCTCCGACCAGGTGCTGCGCGTCTACGTGAACGTGCCGCAGGTCTACTCGCGGACCACCGTCCCGGGCGTGACCGCGACCCTCACGGTCCCCGAGCTCCCGGGCCGAAGCTTCACCGGCAAGATCGTCCGCACCTCGAACGCCATCGACCCCGCCTTCCGCACCTTGCTGGTGGAGGTCGACGTCGACAACCACGCGCGCGAGCTCTACCCGGGCGCGTACGCCCAGGTCCACTTCAAGCTCTCGGGCGGCGCCCGCCAGGCGCTGATCCTCCCCGTCCCGGCGCTGATGTTCCGCGCCGAGGGGCTCCGCGTGGCGGTCGTGCGCGGCGACAAGGCGCACCTCGTCCCCATCACCATCGGCCGCGACGACGGCAGGACCGTCGAGGTCGCCGACGGGCTCGCGCCGACCGATCTCGTCGTCCAGAACCCCCCGGACTCGCTGATCGACGGCGAGACCGTTCACGTGGTGGCGCCCGAGCCGTCGCGCGCGCCCGTCCCGGCGTCGCCGCCGCCGCAGGCGCAAGCGAATGCCGCGAAGTAGCGCCGCGCCCGCGACTCTTCTGGCGCTGGCGTTGCTCGCTGGGGGTTGCGTCGTGGGGCCCGACTACCAGCGACCCGACGCGCCGACGCCTTCGGGGTTCCGCGAACAGCCGCCGCCCGACGGCAACTGGAAGCCGGCCGAGCCCGGTGACCAGGCGATGCGCGGGAGGTGGTGGGAGCTGTTCGGCGATCCCCAGCTCGATGCCCTGGAGGCGAAGATCGCGGTCTCCAACCAGACGCTGAAGGCGGCCGCCGCGCAGTACTTCGCCGCGCTCGACCAGGTGCGGGTGGCGCGGGCGGCCTATTTCCCGACCCTCGGCGCCGGCGCCTCGGCCACGCGCCTTCGCCTCTCGGAGAACCAGCCCAACGCCGTCCGCGGCGCCACCCGCTTCAACTACAACCTCTTCGTCTTGCAGGGGCAGGCCCAGTGGGAGCCCGATCTCTGGGGGCAGGTGCGCCGCACCGTCGAGCAGGCGCGCGCCCAGGCCCAGGCCAGCGCCGCCGATCTGGCCGGCGTGACGCTCAGCCTGCAGGCCGAGCTGGCCGCCGACTACTTCCAGCTGCGCGGCCTCGACACGCAGAAGCAGCTGCTCGACACCACGCTCGCCAGCGACGCCGACGAGCTGGAGCTGGCCAAGGTGCGCTTCCGGGGCGGCGTCGCCAACGCCGTCGACGTCGCGCAGGCCGAGACGCAGTACCGCACGGTGAAAGCGCAGGGGATCGACACCGGCGTGGCCCGCGCCCAGTTCGAGCACGCCATCGCCACCCTGGTCGGCGTCCCGCCGTCGGCGTTCTCGCTGCCGCCCAACCCGGCGGTCGTCCCGCTGCCCGCCGTCCCCCTGGCGGTCCCCTCGGCGCTGCTCGAACGGCGCCCCGACGTGGCGGCCGCCGAAAGGCGCGTGGCCGCCGCCAACGCCCAGATCGGCGTCGCGCTCGCCGCCTACTACCCGAACCTGACGCTCAGCGGGACCGTCGGCCTGGAGAGCGGCGGGCTGGGGACGCTGTTCCAGATCCCCAGCCTGCTCTGGTCGCTGGGCGCCTCGGCCTTCGAGACGCTGTTCGACGCCGGCCGGCGCCACGCCCTCACCGATCAAGCCCGCGACCTCTACGAAGCCCAGGTCGCCCTCTACCGGCAGAGCGTCCTCACCGCGTTCCAGGACGTCGAGGACAACCTGGCCGCGCTGCGCATCCTGACCGACGAGGCGGAGGCGCAGGCGGCGGCGGTCGAGGCCGCGCGGCAGTCCCTGGCGCTCAGCAACAAGCGCTACAAGGGCGGCGTGACCACCTACCTCGAGGTGCTGACCGCGCAGACCATCCAGCTCACCAACGAGCGGACGCAGGCGGACCTCGCCACCCGCCGCTCCCTCGCCAGCGTCCAGCTGATCAAGGCGCTGGGCGGTGGGTGGAGCACGAACGGTTCGCCGTCGCCGAGCCGTTGACCGAACGGCCGCCAGGGGCCGTGCGACCGGGTGCTTGCTGAACCGGCCGCTCGCACCCGCCGCTGTCGGCGTATCCTGTTCGCCCTCGGTCACCCGGGATCCGAGCACATGACCATCGCGTTCCACTTCGTCACGGCGCACGTGCTCTCGGTCGTCGGCTTCGCGATGGCGGCGTTGCTGGCCGCCGACGTGCTGCGCGGCGATCGCGCGCCGGGGACCACCTATGCCTGGTTGTTGGCCATCCTCTTCGTGCCGTACCTGGGCGTGCCGCTCTATCTGGCGCTCGGCGGCCGGAAGCTGGCGCGAATGGCGCGGAGCAAGAACGATCTCTACGCGGGCACTCGAGCGGCCGGCGCCGGCGCGTCTCACCTCGAGCGCATGCTGTGCGGGCTCGGTGCGCCCCCGGCGCGCGCCGGGCAGGAGCTCGCGATCTTGGGGACCGGCGAGCAGGCGTTCGCGGCCGTCATGGCGACCCTCGAATCGGCCACCCAGGCCATCGAGATCTCGACCCTGATCCTCGCCGATGACGAGGTGGGGCGCGCGGTGCTCGACTGCCTCGAACGCAAGGCGCGGGCGGGTGTCGTCGTGCGGGTGCTCATCGACGGCCTCTTCGCCTTTCACTCACCCCGTCGCCGATTGCGCGCCCTGCAGAAGGCGGGGGGGCAGGTCGCGCGCTTCATGCCGGTGCTCCACTCTCCTTTTCGCGGGCGGACCAACCTGCGTCTTCACCGCAAGATCGTGGCGGTCGACGGACAGGAGGCGATCGTGGGTGGGATGAACATCGCCCGGGAGTACATGGGACCGACCCCGCTGGCCGGTCGCTGGCGAGACATTTCGGTCCGGCTGCGCGGCGCGGCCGCCGCCGACCTGGTGGCGATCTTCCGGTCGGATTGGGCCTTCGCCACCCGGTCGGCGCCGCTCAGCGCGCCCGCGCCGGTCGACGTGTCCGGTCGAAGCACCGTCGAGGTCGTCGGCAGTGGCCCCGACGTTCCCAGTGACCTCCTCTACGACGCCTTCCTCACCGGCGTCTTTCGCGCCGAGCGCCGCCTCTGGATCGCGACGCCCTACTTCATTCCCGACGAGGCGCTCACCCGCGCGCTGGTGCTGGCCGCCCGCCGCGGCGTCGACGTGCGGGTGCTCGCGCCGGCGAGGTCGAACCACCGGCTCGCCGATCTGGCCGGCGCCAGCACCTTCCGGCGCGTGGCGGCCGCGGGGGTCAAGGTCCTCGCCTACGGGCCGGGCATGCTGCACGCGAAGCTGATGGTCATCGACGACGAAGTGGCGATCGTCGGGAGCGCCAACTTCGACATGCGCAGCCTGTTCCTGGACTACGAAGTGGCGCTCTTTTGCAGCTCGGCGCCGGACATCGCCGCCGCCGGTGGCTGGTTCGAGGAGGCGGCCCGCTCCACGGTCTCGCTGCCGCCCGCGACCCGGACGCGGGCGATGGTCGAGCGGCTGGCCCGTCTGATCGGGCCGCTCGTCTGATTCAGCGTCCCGTGAACACGGGCTTTCGCTTCTCCAGCAGGGCGGACATCCCCTCGCGGGCATCCTGCATCCCCAAGCTGGCTGCTTGATCGGAGGCCTCGGCGCGCGCGGCGGCGCGGGCGTCCAGGGTCGCGGAGCGCCGAATCGCCGCCTTGGTCGCGCGCAGGGCGAACGGGGCGTTGGCGGCGATGGAGCGGCCGAGCGCCAAGCTCTCCTCCCACACCCGGGCCGACGGCACCGCGCGGTTGACGATACCGAGACGTTCGGCCTCGGCACCGTCGACGAGGCGCCCAGTCAGCAGCAGCTCCGAAGCGCGCGCCAGGCTCACCAGGCGCGGGAGAAAGTGACTGATCGCCATGCCCGGCGCGAGGCCCAGGGCGACGAAGTTCGCGCCGTACTTCCCTTCGAGGGCCGCGACTCGGAGGTCGCACACCAGGGCCAACCCGAAGCCGCCGCCGATCGCGTGGCCGTTGAGCGCGCCGATGATCGGAACCTCCACGTCGAGCAGGGAGAGGAACGGCTCGTACATGGCGTAGCTCCGTTCGGCGGGCGCCAGCTCGTCGCCTCCGCGCTGCACCCCGACCTTGAAGTCGGCGCCCGCCGAGAAGCAGCTGCCCGTGCCCGTGACGATCAGGGCGCGGATCTCGGCGTCGGCGCGGGCGGCGGCGCTCGCCCGCCCGAAGGCGTCGAGCAGCTCGGGCGTCATGCTGTTGCGCGGAGGACGATCGAGCGTGATGACGCCGACGCGATCTCCGGCCTCGTATCGAACTGCCTCTGGCATCGGTGGTCCCTCCGGGGGCTCTACGGCGCTTTCCCTGCGCGCCGGGCGGCGGCCTCGCGCACCCGCGCCGTCGCCCGCACCCCCGACCGGAACCCCCAGCGGGTGAGGCCGTAGGTGAGCGGCCCCGCCACCACGACGATGACCAGCACGAACGTGGCCGGGCGCATTCCCAGCTTGGCGACGATCGACGGGTCGGCGCCGACCAGCGCCGCCGCGAACAGCCCGCCGATCACCAGCTGCCCGAGCGCGGCCGCGAGCGCCAGCCGATGCGCGTACCGGGGCCCGAACCCGTCGGGGTGGCGTTTGACCGAGAGCTGCGCGAAGGCCTGTGTCCCGACCATGACTCCGACCCCCGCGACCCAGCTTCTCGAGCCCGTGTCGAACGGCAGCAGCGCCAGCACCGCGGCCATGATCGCGCTCAAGCCCACTTGGAGCGCCAGCAGGATCGCGACGTCGCGCGCCGAGGGTTTCACCCGCCCACTATAGCGAGATCTGGCTCATCGCTGGGCAGGCGTGAAGGGAGCTTCGCACTCGGGCGCCGAGCGAGCTTTGCACCCGCCCGGGAACCGGGACCATGAGAAAAGGCCGCTGCGACCGTTCGTTAAATTCGATGAACGGGCGTGGCAACAGACCTGGTAACGGCGCCGTGCCGGATCATGCTCTCAAAACGATGATTCGTTGTCGGGGTAGGGGCGCTTCTCAGGGTATCGCGCTCGGTCCGGCGCACCTGATGCAGATCCGGGTGTCCGTCGCGGAGCGGCGGATCCTGCGGCACGATCGCGACGCCGAGCTCGGCCGGCTGGAGACCGCCTCGGAGGCCGCGGAGCACCAGCTCGATCGGTTGAGGCGGCAGCTCGTCGGCGGGCCGAGCGCGACCGGCCTGGAGATCATCGATCTCCACCGCTTGATCCTTCGCAGCCCGGAGCTGGCGGGCGAGGCCCGGCGGCTCATCGGCGAGGAGTGCCTGGCGGCGGAATGGGCGGTGTCGCGGGCGCTCGAGCGAATCCGCGCCGAGTTCGCGCGGCTCGACGATCCCTATTTCCGCGACCGGGAGGGCGATTTCGAGGCGGCGGCGGATCGCTTGCTCCGCGTGCTCATCGGCCTGCCAGAGCTGCGCGCGGAGGCGAACACGCCTCACGGCGCGGTGGCGTTCGGCGTCGACGTCGGTCCGCTGGATCTCTTTCATCTGCAGCGCTCGGGCGTCGAGGCGATCGTCGGCGAGAGCGGGGGCACGACCTCGCATGCGGCGATCATCGCGCGCGCCTTCGGCCTCCCTTACGTGGTGGGCGTCCGCGAGATCACGACCAAGGTCCGTCCTGGCACGCCCGTCATCGTCGACGGGAGCCGCGGCGAAGTCATCATCGATCCCGACGAGTCGGCCCTGCGGACCTACCGCGAGCGGGTGGGGGCGGCGCGCGAGCGCGCGCGGCAAATGAAGTCCACGCGCGATCTGCCGTCCGTCACGCGCGACGGCGTGTCGGTTCATCTCGGTGCCAACGTCGAGTCCCTGGCGGGCGTCGAGGCAGCGGTGGCCGCCGGCGCCGAATCGATCGGCCTCTTCCGGACCGAATTTCTCTATTTGGAGCGCCCGGACCTCCCCAGCGAGCAGGAACAGCTCGAGGACGCCCTGGCCGCCCTGCGGGCCGCCCGGGGGCTTCCCATCACCTTCCGTACGCTCGATCTCGGAGCCGACAAGCTGCCGCTGTCGGTCAAGATCGCGGTCGGGCCGAACCCGGCGCTGGGGATCCGCTCGACGCGCTTCTCCCTGCAGCGGCCCGATATTCTCAAGCGCCAGCTCCGCGCGCTCTACCGGGCGTCCGTCGCCGGTCCGCTTCGCTTCATGTTCCCGCTCGTCTCGGGCGTGCGCGAGCTCAAGCAGCTGCGCGCGATCTGCGACGAGCTCCGCGCCGAGCTTGGCGCGGAGCGAACCCCGCACGACGCGGCGGCCGCGATCGGCGTGATGATCGAAACGCCGAGCGCGGCGCTCACGGCCGATCATCTGGCGCGACATTGCGATTTCCTCAGCGTCGGCACGAACGATCTGATCCAGTACGCCTTCGCCGCCGACCGCGAAAACGGCGACGTGGCACACCTTCACCAGCCGTTGCACCCGGCCGTTCTCCGGACACTGAAGGAGCTGGTCGCGGCCGCGGGGGCCGCGGGGGTGCCGATCTCCATCTGTGGCGACATGGCCGGCGACCCGTTCTTGACCTGGGTCCTCGTCGGCCTGGGGTTTCGTGAGCTCTCCATGGATCGGGACCGGATTCCCCTGGTCAAGGCGGTCGTCCGCGGATCGTCCATCGACGAGACGGAGGCCTTCGTTCGGGAGGCGCTGGCGATGGAAGACGAGAACGACATCATCGAGCTCTTGCGAGGCCGGCTCGAGGGTCGGTTCGCCGCCGCGATCGAGGGATTCATTCCCCGCGCTGCCGCTTCCTGAGGAGAGCCATGTCGCAGGATCTGGATACCGAGATGTCCGCCGCGCGCAGGGTCCTCGGGGGCGCCCGCGACAAACTCGACGCCGCGCTGGCCGCGATGCCCGGAGCCGGCCGGGACGCCGTGATGGCGACGCCCGGGTTGCTCTCGCTTCTCCTTCACGCCGTCGAGGCCAAACGCGAGGTGGACCGCCTGGCGGCTCTTCTTGTCGGCGATGACGGGTGAGCGGCGCCCGCCGTCATTCGCGCGAACGGATCACTCGGGCGAGAAGCGGTAGCCGGCTCCCCGCACGGTCAGGAGGTGGCGCGGCCGGTCCGGATCGCGTTCGAGCTTCGCCCGCAGCTGCGCGACGAAGTTGTCGACCGTGCGCGCCTGGCCCTGCTGCAGGCCCCACACCCGGCGCAGGAGCTCCTCACGGGTGTGAACCCGGTCGTGGTGCTGGGAGAGAAAGGCCAGGAGCTCGAACTCGAGGCGCGTGAGCTGGACGGGACGGTCCCCGCGGACCACGGTGCGGTTCGCGACGTCGACGGTGACCTCTCCGAAGCGCAAGAGGTTGGCCGCTGCAGCCGCGTTGCGACCGTCGTCCGAGCTGTGGGTGTTGAGCCGCGCCCGCCGGAGCACCGCCGCCACGCGCGCCAGGAGCTCGGCGAGGGCGAACGGCTTCGTGATGTAGTCGTCCGCGCCGAGACGGAGGGCCGCCACCTTGTCGAATTCGTCGTGGCGGGCCGACAGGGCGATGATCGGCACCTGATTCTGGCGGCCGCGCAGCTGCTCGAGGACCCACAGTCCGTCCTGGACGGGCAGCGAGATGTCGAGCAGCACCAGATCGGGCCGATGGGCCTCGATCTGGCGAACGGCGGTTTCGCCGTCGCCGATGATCTCCGAGCGGAATCCCTGCAGCCGAAGGTTGAGGGCCACCCCCTCGGCGATGGCAGCGTCGTCCTCGACGATCGCCACCAGCGCCCCCGCATCGGTCGAGCCGTTCACGTCGCCGCCCGGTAGCGGGGAAGGACGATGGAGAAGCGGGCGCCCTGGTCGGCTTGCGAACGAATCTCGATCCGGCCGCGATGCGCCTCCACGACCGCCCGTACGATCGCCAGGCCCAGCCCCGAGCCGGGGGCGCCGCCTTCGAGCGCCGCCGAGCCGCGCTCGAACTTCTCGAAGATCGCCGTCTGCTCCGCGCGCGGAACGCCGACGCCGTTGTCGGTCACCGAGATGGAGACGTTCTGCGGGTCGGCTTCGGCGCGAATCTCGATCCTCTTGTCGGCGGGCCGCGTGTACTTCCAGGCGTTGCTGAGCAGGTTTCCCAGCGCCTGCGCCAGCGCCGCCCGATCGCCGCAGACCACCAGATCGGGATCGAGATCGGCGCTGATGTCGGCGGCCATGTCGCCGCCAATTCTCACCGCCTCGAGGGAGGCCAGCGCGTCGCCCACCAGATCGGCCACCCGCACCGGGCGCTGATCGAACCCGGCGCGTCGCGCCTCGAGCTTGGAGAGCTCGATCAATTGGCCGACCAAGCCGTCGAGCCGGGTCAGCTCCCGATGCACGATCGTGAGGCAGCGCTTTCGCTCGGCGGGCGACTCGACGCGATCCTCCCGCAGGGTGTCGACGAAAAGCAGAATCGACGTCAGCGGCGTCCGGAGCTCGTGGGAAACGAGGGAGAGGAACTCATTCTGGACGGAGGCGAGGTTCGCGCCCCGCGTGACGAAGATGGAGCCCAGGGTGTAGCCGGCCAGCGCGGTGGCGCAGAAGGCCAGCAGCAAGATCCCCCCCACCAGCGAGAAGGACTTCGACCCGCCGGAGGCGACCAGGATGATGCCGATGGCCGTGATGAGGACCGTCGGAACCAGCGCCGCCAGCATGAACGTCACCCGCGCGCGGTGCAGGAACACCGCGGTCGGGGAACGGTGTTTCACGCCCCGGCTGGCGGGCGGCGCAGATCCCAGACGATCCCGAAGCGGGCGAGCAGCCACAGGACGTAGTATGTCACGTCGATCTCCCACCAGCGGAATCCCTGCTTGGCCGAGCTGGGATAGCGGTGATGGTTGTTGTGCCACCCCTCGCCGGTCGTCGCCAGCGCGAGCAAGAAGCTGTTGCGCGAATCGTCCGAGGTCTCATAGCGCCGGCGGCCGAACAGGTGGGCCAGCGAGTTGATGGCGAACGAGCCGTGCCAGACCAAAACCGAGGAGATCAGAAAACCCCAGACGAAGGCGTGCAGGCCGCCGAGGAGCAGGAAGGCCAGCCCCAGCGCGGCCATGGGGATGACCTCCATGAACCCCCGGTTCAAGAAGCGCAGCTCGGGAAACCGCTCCAGATCTTTGACCATCGCCGGGTCGGTCTCGTTCCAGTTGCTGCTCAGCACCCAGCCCACGTGGGCGTACCAGAAGCCACGCAGCCGCGCCGAGTGAACGTCGCGCGGCGTGTCCGAATATTTGTGGTGCCAGCGGTGGTGGCTGGCCCACCAGATGACCCCCTTTTCCCCGGCGGTCTGGGCCCCGACGGCGAGCAAGAATTGAAAGATTCGCGAGGTCTTGAACGCCCGATGGGAGAAATAGCGGTGGTAGGCGGCGGTGACGACGATCATGCGTACGAAGTACGACCCGAGCGCCAGCGCGACACCGCCCCAGGACCAGAACCAGACGGCGCCCAGAATGGCCGCCAGGTGGACCATCGCAAACAGGACGGTCGTCAGTCGGACGTAGCTGCGCCAGGAGGTTGGCGGCGCCACGGCTGGCGGCGTGGTGGGAGAGAGCGTGGGGGGCAACCAGGAGGCGTTGGCGGCGGACACCCCCCGAGGATGCGCCCTCGACTGTCACCGCAGGGTCATATTTCGGTCATGGACGGGTCATCCCGCGCCGGGGGAGGCCTGGGAGCCGGAATGCGCGGCGGCGGGCGAACTGGCCGCCGCAGGCGTGCTCGCGACGTGGTAGTGTGGGCCTGCTTGGCGACACGGTCGCCAGGCGGCTTCGGCGCCGTGGCGCGAGCGGAAGCCGACCCATCCCCCGCTCGCGGGACAGACGCCTCACGTTACCCATTTCAAGGGAGGCGCACATGGCTCGCGTTACAGTTCAAGACTGTCTGACTCAGGTAAACAACCACTTCGCGCTGGTGATTCTGGCCGCGAACCGGGCTCGGCAGATCGCTCTCGGCGGGCGCCGATTGGTGGAATGTGACAACAAGTCGGCCGTGGCCGCGCTGCGTGAGATCGGCGCCGGGAAGGTGCGATTCCAGGAGAATGTCGACACGGTCGTCCGCGCCTTCCTGGTCGAGCGGCAGGCGCTGGACAACCACAACAGGGCGGCGGGCGCAGGCAGGGGCCGCGCCAACCGCACGCCCAAGCCGGCCCAGTGACCGCGCGCTCGACACCGTCCTTGCGGTCGACTCCCGACGACGACGACGACGCGGCGGCGCCTGGACCAGAACCTGTCGGCGGTGACAGCGACGCCGGCGCCGAGCTCGACGGGGGTGGATCCGCAAGCCGCGATCCGGTGGGCCACTACCTCGGAACGATGAAATCGTTTTCGCTCCTCACGCGCGAGGGCGAGATCGAGGTCGCGAAGCGCATCGAGGACGGGAAACGGCGCGTCCTCGGTGCCGTGCTCGAGTCTGCGGTGGCCCTCGACGAGATCTTGTCTCTGCGCGACGATCTCCGGAAATCCAAGCTGAGGGTCACGGACGTCGTCGGAGACGTCGACACCGACGATCCCGACTTCGACGAGCAGTGGCACGCAGAGCGGGTCTGCAAGGTCCTCGACAAGGTCCATCGACTTCGGCGGGAGCACCAGAACCGAGCGAAGTCGGCCAAGTCGGAAAAGTGGCGAGAGGCGCGGATCGAGATCGAAAGTGCTCTCCTGCAGCTCCGGCTCCACCCGAGGTTGATCAGCAGGATCGTCCGCAAGCTCAAGAACCTGCTGGCTGACCTCGAGCGCGCCCAAGGGGAGGTCGCGGCTTGCGAGAAGCTGAGCGGCCTCGGCGCTAAAGATCTGGGACGAGCGCTGCGTGAGATACGGTCGTCGCCCCTCCGGCAAAGGACGGTCGCCCGGAAGCTGGGCCTCCGGCTGGGCGAGATCGACCAGATGTCGAAGGTCGTTTCGGAAGCTCGGAAGAAGGTCCGAAAGGTCGAGCGCGAAGCGCAGCTGACCGCGGGCGCGCTTCGCACGAAGGTGCGCGAGATCGAGGAGGGCGAGCGCACCGCAGAGAAGGCCAAGGCGGCGCTCGTCGAGGCCAACCTGCGGTTGGTCGTCTCGATCGCCAGGAAATATCTGAACCGCGGGCTGCAGTTCCTCGACCTCATTCAGGAGGGCAACATCGGCCTCATGAAGGGGGTGGACAAGTTCGACTACCAGCGGGGCTACAAGTTCTCCACCTATGCCACCTGGTGGATCCGGCAGGGGATCACGCGCGCCATCTCGGACCAGTCGCGCACGATCCGCATCCCGGTCCACATGCTCGAGACGTTGAACCAGGTCACCCGCGCGGGGCGCTTCCTGGTTCACGAGCTCGGCCGCGAACCGACCCCCGACGAGATCGCCGAGCGGCTGTCGGTCTCCGCGGAGAAGGTCCGCACGCTCTTGCCACTGGCCCGCCAGCCGTTGTCGCTCGAAACGCCAGCGGGCCAAGAGAACGATGCCCACCTCGGTGACTTCGTCGAAGACAAGAACGTGATCCCGGCCGACGACGCGCTCATCGCGACGGACCTGGCCGAACAGACACGGAAGGTGCTGGCCAAGCTGACACCGCGCGAGGAGAAGATTCTGCGTATGCGCTTCGGCATCGGGGAGAAGTCCGAGCACACCCTGGAGCAGGTCGGCAGCGACTTCTCCGTGACCCGTGAGCGGATCCGTCAGATCGAGGCCAAGGCGCTCAAGAAGCTCCGCCACTCTGCCCGCGGCCAGACCCTGAGGTCGTTCGTCGACGAATGAGCGGCCCTTCGGCGCCGCCTTCAGCGGAGAACGGTCGTTGAGCCGGCGCGCGCCTCGGTGACGTAGGCGGTCGTCATGGCGCCGAGATGGCTGCCCACCGAGGCGAGCGCGCGATAGAGGGTGACCTCGCTGTAGGCGATTCCGCGCTCCCGGCAGAAGGTGCGGACGATGGGCCGCATGGCGCGGTAGCGGTTGTGCGCGACGCGCGGGAACAGGTGGTGCTCGATCTGCGAGTTGAGCCCGCCGTAGTAGAAGTCGAGCACCGGCGGGTTGGTGATGTTCCGGCTGCTGGTGATCTGCTGCTCGAGGTAGCTCACCGCGTGCCCTTTTTCGAAGCGCCCCATCCCGATGTGGTTCGGGATGAAGACCGACGCCGTCATCAAGGACGACAGACAGGAGACGCCGACGTAGGCGAGGAGCGCGGTCGGCCAGCCGAAGACCAGCCCCGGGACGATCAACAACACGATCCAGTGGAGCGGCATCAGGAAGCGATCGATCTTCGTCTCCTCCGGTCGTTGAAAAAGGTCGCGGATGGCGTCGTAGCGAAGCGCGACCCAGTAGAACGCCGAGAGCGGCCAGAAGGCCCACTTCTGGATCCGGAGGAAGAACCGGCCGAGCGGCGTGTGCCAGCTGGCCGAGCCCGGATAGACCGAAAACAACACGCCGAAGTGCATGTCGGGATCGCGGCCGATCTCCTGGCAGTGGGCGTGATGCTTGTTGTGGCGGGACCGCCAGAACCCGAAGCTCATCCCGCAAAGGAAGGTCATTCCGAACTGGCCCCAGAAGTCGTTGACCCAGCGCCGGCGCGAGAGGGCGAAGTGCCCGGCGTCGTGGCCGATGTATCCCATCGTCAGGAGGGCGACCGAGGCGGCCAGCGCCAGCGCCACCCAGAGAATCCCGAACGGCAGCAGCAGAAGCCCGAGGTACGAAAGGAAGAACGTCGGGATCCAGAGCAACAGCTTTCGCGTCCAGAACCGGGACGGCGTGAACAGCCCCCGCAGCTCGAGACGCGCCCGGAGGTCCTTGAGGGCCTGGGAGTCGAGAGCCTCCGGAGCCGGGTCGGTTACCGCCAACGACATCCTGGAAGCTTTACCCGACGAGCGGCCCGCTCCCTTCACAATATCGTCATGATCGCGCCAGCGCGCCCGGCGCGTTGCGTCCACCCCGGGCCGTGGCGCGCCGGGCGGACGCGGCGGTCGGACTTCCGCGCCGGTCAGCCGTTCTTTTGGGCCTTCTTGATTCGCTTGGCCTCCCGCTTTTCCTGTGGGGTCCGGGTGGGGGGCTTCTTGACGTTCTTCTTCGAGTCATGGCTCTTGCTCATGGACGGTTCTCCTTCGTTGGAAAAGTGCTCAGCTGGCGACAATTAGGTGGTCTTATCGGCGCAGAACGCGCACCCTCTCCCGATGGCAAAAACGTGGGTCTCAAAGCATGACCGCAAGGCCGAGAAGGCGTTCGTCAAGGCGATGCGCTCGCTGTCTCCCAAGAATGGCGGCCGCCGACAAAATTCCCGTCCGCGCTGAGAGGCTTGACGGCCGGCGATAGGGTATAGAGTGCGCCCGTTCGGGCCCCTGGGCTCGGGCGATGCAGGAACGACTCTTCCCACTTTGGGGGAGCCGAAAAGAAAACGGAGAGACGATGCAAAAAGGTACGGTCAAGTTTTTCAATGCAACGAAGGGTTTTGGTTTCATCACCCCGGAGAGCGGCGGGAAGGATGTATTCGTTCACGCCAACGACACGGGGGGCGCCCTCCTGCAGGAGGGAACGAAGGTCGAATTTGAGGTCGTCCAAGGAAAGAAGGGACCTCAGGCCAGCGCCGTGAAGGTGGTCTGAATTCCGGCCCGACGATGCCAGCGCCGATCGCCGGAGGCGATCGCGCGCGCCATCGGCTGCCCACACCCGCCGCTGGCCGTTGTCAGAATCGGCTGGGGCGGGTGTCGGCCCGGTTGACCCTCAGGGGGTGGCCGTCGACCTCGACGCCGTTCATCCCCGCGATGGCCGCGTCGGCCGCGGCCGCGCTCTGGTAGCTGACGAACCCGAAGCCGCGCGACTGGACGACGACCGCGTCGACGAGCTCGCCGAACCGCGAGAAGAACGTGCGAAGGTCGGCCGCCGTCGTCGACCGGCCGAGGCCGCCGACGAACAGCTTCGTGGGGCCGAAGTCCGCCTGTCGTGATCGGGACGCGACGGAAATGACCACGTCTTCCAGCTTCACTTCGGGGAGCGCGGTTCCTTCCGCCGAGCCCGAGACCTCGGAGACGTCGGGATCGATCCCGCGCGCGCGCATCTCGCGGTTCCGGCGGAGGCGCTCGGCCTTCTGTTTCTTCTTGAGGTCGCGGCTGACCTCCCGGTTGCGCTTGCCGCCAGAGAAGGCGCGGCTCACTTGCGGTCACCACCGGTGGGAGGACGTCCCCGGCGCGGCCGGACAGGCGCCGTCGCCGCCCAGTTCAGCCTCCGCTTGGGCGGTGGGCCGGTATCGGGTCGCGCCAGCTGCTGCCGCTCTGCCTGCTGGGCGATGATCGCTGCGCGCTTGTTTTCTGCCTTATCCAGGGTGCCTCCTTCGCGGGCCACCAGGTCACAACGCTGGCCGATCGTTCAGGCACCACGCCGCCAGGTAACCGGTCCTCTGTTCCTACGCGGGTGAAGGCCCGAATGCAAGCCGCGCGGACGGAATTCCCGCGCGGACCCGTCAGCCCTAGGCACCGCTGCCAGGCGTTCCGGCCGTCGCCTGGAGGCCGAGGAAGCGGTAAAAATGACCGATGCTGAGCAGTCCGAGGCGGATCGTCGCGGCGGGCGTACCGAACGTCTGGAGATAGGCGCCGTACGCCTTCACCGCGCCGTCTCGCGCCGCCGGATCGCGCAGCGGATCGCCCTCTCGCCAAGGGTTGGCGTCGAGGTAGTCGCAATAGCGCGCCACCTGGTAACGCACGCTCGAGGCGCCGAAAGGTCGATCCTCAGCCAGCGGATGGCTCGTCAGCCATTCCGAGAACGCCGCGTACGACCCCGCGAGGCCAGTTCGCGCGACGGCGGCCACCTCGTTCGGCCGGCGACGGGCCAGGTTCACCGTCCACGCGCCGGGCGAGACGAGACCATCGCCCGGCCGGGCAATCCCCACTGCAACGCGCAGCACATTGCGACGAACAGTACGAAGCTGGCCACTGCTCCCATCGTCACGTCCTGCCTTTCATGGTCATGGAGATAGCCGGGTCGCGGACACCTTCGTATACGCGGCGCCCCCCTGCGGCGCCATGTATTTGATCCGCTTCCCCCAGGGCTCACCTCAGTCCAAAGATGTCCTCGCGGGCCGATTTGGAGATGGCCACCACCGCTGGGTGCTTGATCCTTCGTTCCACCGAGAGAGCATAGAACTGCTGACGCACCTCCTCGGAGCGGCCGATGACGCGTACCGCGTATTGCTGCAAGACCTCCGATTCGATGACCGTGGGGGCGGCAAAGACCCCCAACCCCGCCATGCCGAAGGCCTTGGTGAGCGCGCTGTCGTCGAACTCGGCAACCATTGCCGGATGGACGTCCTTGGAAATGAGCCACTGCTCCAGGGACCGCCGCACGGTGGAGGGGGCGCCCGGCAGCAGGAAAGGGACCCCGTCGAGGCAGCGGGGAAATCGCCGCTTTATCGAGGAGGCCAGCTTGGGAGCGGCAAAGAAGGACGTGCCGCATTCGCCGAGAGGGTGGCTGAAGGCCCGGACGGGAACTCCCGAACCCGCCGGCCCGTCTGCCAGGACGACGTCGACGCGGTGGAGCGCCAGCTCGGCGACGAACTCCTCGACCGACTTGTCCGCCCGACAGATCACGCGGACCGGCTGGCCGAGATGAAAGGCGGGCTCCAGAAATCGACGCACCAGGGAGGCGGGCAGCACGTCCGCGACGCCCACCACCAGCCTTATCGGGTGTCCGCTCGCGCGGCCCTTGAGCGTGTCGACGAACTCCCGTCCCAGCGAGAAGATCTCGTCCGCGTAGCGAAACGCGAGGCGTCCCGATTCGGTGAGCACCAGGTTTCGGCCGCGACGCACGAACAGCTTCTCACCCAGGACCTCTTCCAGCTTGTGGATCTGGCCGCTGATCGTCGGGTGCGCCAGACGCAGCACTTCGCTGGCCCGAGCGATGCTGCCCTCCTTCGCCACCGCCCAGAAGTACTGAAGGTGATGGTAATTCAGCCACTCCATCGGGTCCGGACGATATCTCGGTTTTTCCGACGACGTTGCCTGAAACTTCCGAATAGCCGACGAATCATTCGCGGTCTACGCTGTCCCTGAGGATCGAGTAGGCGAACCAAGACCGCGTCTTCTCCCACGGCCACCGATGGTGACCCTGGATCATTCAGCGCCGAGGCGTTGGGGGGTAGGGCGGGAGGCGGCAGAGGGATGAAGATTCAATTGGCGACACAGAAGGTAGAGCGAGCGAACCGAGACCGGGGTGAGAAGGACGTCCGTCGCGCGAGGGGCTGGTCGTCATGACGGTCTCGCTGCCAGTGCTGATGTCGGACGCTCGCGCCCCGGAGTCTCTCCAGGCGGTCCTTTCGCCCTTGGGCGCCCCCGCTTCGCGGGCGGTCGTCCGCCTGTTGCCGGTGGCCGAAAGGTTGGGCGTCGTCTCCGAGCTGACGGAAGCGTTGAATCTCGCCACCCGGCCCGGGCAGGAACACCTGATGAACAAGGTGCTCTCCATCCTTCGCCGCGAGATTCTGGATCTGAGAGCGCCGCTTTTCGGGTCGGAGCTGGCTCGCCTGCTCGACGCCATGTCGGAGCTCGAGCACGAGGCCGGCCGGATCGCTCCCCTGGCGAGCGACTTCAATCGACACGCGCAGGTGATCATCGACGCTCTCCTGCGGGCGTCCGATACGTCGGCATTTCCGACCTTATGACCCGAAACTTCGGTCTGGCCGACCACGGCGTTCGAGTCCATTGATGGAGCCGTGGATTCGAAGCCCAGAATGACGAAGCAAGGCCTCCGCGATCTCAACTACTACGGACCCAAGCCGGCCAAAGCCCAGGCTCCGGCGCCACCTGCCGCTGCGGCCAGTCTCGCCGAGACGGGCGGTTCCCAGGCGGTCGAGGCCAAGAAGGTGGACGCAGCCCCGGCCATCGGCGGGTAGCCGAAGGCGCTACTTCGGCTGGTGCTCCCCAGCGTAAAAAGGGATGGGCGCGGATTTCGCCTTGCTGCTCTCCATGATCTGCAGGAACTGACCCGAGCGCACCACGGTCAGCCCGATCGAATCGAGGGCGTCCAGGAACAACCGGTAGGCTTCCTCGGGAGTGACGGGCTCGGGCGCGAAGAGCGTCACCTTCTTGTCGGCCGCGGTGAGGGACCCCGGCACCACCAGCTGCAAGCAGGTGATCGAAGAGATCCAGGCCACCAGATCGGCGACGTCGCTGCCTGGTTTGAGGTTCAATTTGACGATGCGCTGGCCGGGCGGCAGCTTGCGACACGACCCGGGCTGAACCGCTTCAACCTGCCGTTTCGAATGCCGCGGGGCCGAGCCCTTTCCCCGCCGGGGAGCCGGGCCATCGGCGGCGACCCCGGCCGGGACCGCTGCGCCGGCAGGCGCCTCGGGAGGCCAGGCAGCGCCCAACGCCAGCATGAGCAGCGGCAGCGTGTTCCAGAGCATGATCACGACGCGCTCAGTGACCGGCTCGCAGCGCCGTCAGCAGGTCAGGGACGGAGACGACGGCGATCCCCACGGCGCCGTCGGACATTCCGTACGGCAGAATGAGGTCGCGCCCGTTGAGCATCGAGCCGCACGAATAGACGACGTTCGGGACGTAGCCCTCGCGCTCCGGGCCCTCGGGGCCGAGGAGCGGCTCGCGCAGCTGGCCGACGACCCGCTGCGGATCGTCGAGGTCGAGGAGGATCGCGCCGAGGACGTAGCGCCGCATGGGTCCGACACCGTGGGTGACGACCAGCCAGCCCTCGTCGGTCTCGAGGGGCGAGCCGCAGTTGCCGATCTGGAGCAGCTCCCAGGCCCGGCTGGGCCGATGCAACTCCGTGACGTCCTCCCAGCTTCGGACGTCGGTCGAGGTCGCCAGGTGGAGATTCTCGCGATCGCGGCGGGACAGCATCACGTACTTTCCCCGGATCCGCCGGGGGAACAGCGCCATTCCCTTGTTTTGCGCGGCGGGGCCGCTGAGCGTGGAGATGCGAAATGACGCGAAGTCGTTGGTCTGGATCAGTTGCGGCATGATCTCGAAACCGTCGAATGCCGTGTAGGTCGCGTAGTACGTCACCTCGCCGTCGTCATCGGTGAACCGGACGAAGCGGGCGTCCTCCATGCCGTGGGTCTCGTGGGGGCCGGCGGGGAAGATCACCCGCTCGGAGAGCGCCGAGTCGGCAGGGAACGACGTGACGTAGCTCGAGGCGGCGAGCACGCGGATGATCTTGACCGTCTCGTAGGCGATGGCGTGGGGTCCGCCCTCGCGCTCGAACGCGCCGAGGCGGCCGTCGAGGTCGGCCAGCGTGAAGCGCTCCGGGAGGGGATCGATGACGGCCCAGGCGACGTCGTTCCCCGCGTCGAGCTCGAGGAGCTTGGCGCGGAACGAAGCTTTGTCGTAGCCGGACGGCGGCGCTCGGTCGCCGGTGACCAGGTACGGACCGAGCGGATCAAAGGTCACCCTCGAGGTGCCGTCGACGACGCCCGTTCGAAATTCGATGGATGAGATGTGCCCTTCGCCGACGGCCCGCAGGCTCATGACGAATCTGACGTCGCCCGGGCGGAGACCAGCTTGATCGGGCGCGGGCACGAGCGATGGATTGAAGAGGGCGGCCCCCTCCACGGAGTACTCGTTGGTGAAGTAGGCGCCGATGAGGAGGCGCCGCTGCCGTGACAGCGCCACCTCGGGCACCCGGTGGGTGACCAGCGCGAAATGACGCTCGAGCAGCGCCTCGAACCCTCGGTGCCGCCCGCCGAACCCGTCAACGGTCTCGGCCAGCACGCGCGCCACTTCGTCCTCCGGGAGCGCCAGGATGCGCGCCATGAGCAGGCCGGCGCGCGTGCCGGTGTCGGTGAAGATCTCCTCGCCGGGCAAGTAAGGTTTCGCGATCACCCGGCTCGGGTCGTGCTGTAGCCGATGTGAGCTGCGCTTGACCATGGGGCCGGCTAGGTGCGGGATTCGGTTCCCTGGGCGTACTCGAGGCCCTCGCCCGCGAGCTCCAGCATCTCGATGAGCGACAGCAGGAACGAGACGGTGCTCTCGGCGCCCTGATTCAAATTCGGCGCCTGCTCGCCGAGGCCGTCGCGACATCCCGCGGTCGCGGAGTCGTAGACCGCGGCGCCGAGACGGTTGGCGCCGAGAAACCACTCGAACGCTTCCCGCATGCGTCGAAGGTAGCGGTCGTTCCGCGTCACGAGGTACGCGCCCCGGAACGCGAGCACGAACGCCGCCGCGTCGATCGGCTGCTCGTCCGCCTCGGCGCGGATTCCGCCCCGCGCGTGCCAGCCCGCGTTCCCGACCAGGACCAGGTGATCGTTGGCGAAGCAGGTCGCCTCGAGAAACTCCAGCGCCTCTCGGGCGACGTCGCGGCTCTCCGGATCTCGCGTCAGCGCGTGCGCCCGCCACAGCGCGAGGGGCAGAAGCGCGTTGTCGTAGGTCAACGTCGGCTCGAACCAGCGCCAATCCTGGGTCGCCTCTTGCCGGTATCGACGGCACAGTCGTTCGGCGAGCCGCTCCAGGAGCTCCGCGGCGGGTCCGACCTCCGGGTGCTGGGCGAGGAACGCCGTCAGTCCCAGCATCGTCAGCGCCGTCCCTCGCGGACCCAGCTCCGTCGCGTGGGGCAGGCCACGCTCGAACATCTGTCGCGCCAGCCTGCGCTGCCCATCGTCACGCGAGAGACGAGCGGTCGTGCCCAGTGCCCAGAGCGCTCGGCCCGTGCAGTCGTCGGACTCGGTCCCCTCCGGGAACGAGCGTCCGTAGGTCATGATGTTGCGGAACCGGCCCTCGGCCGTCTGCGCGGCGTGAATGAAGGCGAGGTACGTCACGACGAGCCGCTTGGTGTCCGCGGAGCCGCTCAGCGATTCGGCGTGGACCGCGACCATGAGCGCCCGGGCGTTGTCGTCCACGCAGTAGCCGCTCGCGCGGGCAGGGACGCTGAACGTCGCATGTTGAACGATGCCGGTGTCGTCCGTCAGGCGCAGCAAGTGGTCGAGGCGGAGCTCGGGCAGGCCGCTGGCGCGTGGCTCCTCGCGGCGGCGACGCGCGCGGACCCGACCCCGCTCGAGCATCTCTCCGAGTCGAAGGTGCTGCCGGCCCACCTCGGACCAGGTGAAAGCACGCGTGTGCTCGTAGCCCTGCTTCCGCACCCGCGCCAGCTCCGCCGGATCGTCGAACAGCGCCGCGATGGTCTCGGCCAGGCCGCGGCTGTCACCGAACGGGAAGAGGCGTCCGCGACCTTCTGCCAGGAGCTCCTTGGCGTGCCAGTAGGGCGTCGAGACGACGGCCGACCCCGCGCCCATCGCGTACGACAGCGCGCCGCTCGTGACCTGGGCCTCGTTGAGGTACGGGCTCACGAAGACGTCGGCGGCCTGCAGATAACTGCACAGCTCCTCCGTCGTGACGTACTGATCGCGGAACACCACGTGCTCGCGAACGCTCAACTGTTCGGCCAGTCGTTCGAGCGACGTCCGGTAGGCTTCGCCGTGCTGGCGCAGCACCGCCGGATGGGTCGCGCCGACGACGAAGTAGACGAGATCGGGATGCGCCCTGACGAGGGCCGGCAGGGCGCGGATGACGGTCTCGACGCCCTTGTTCGGCCCCAGGAGGCCGAAGGTGAGGAGCATGCGCTGCCCGGCGACGCCGAAGCGCGCCTTGAGCCCCTCCTGGTCACGTGGCGGCATGTCGGGGATCCCGTGGGGGATGATCTCGACGCGCGAAATCGGCAGCTCGTACCGTCGTGCAAGCAGGTCCGCGGCGACCTGGCTCATGACCACGAGCACCGCCGCTTTCGCCATCTTTTGCACGATCGCCCGCTGGGACGGCGAGGGCGTCTCGAGGACGGTGTGCAGCGTAACGGCCGCGGGCACGCGTAGCGCGCCCAGAAAGTCGAGGATGTAGGCGCCGTCATCGCCGCCGAAGATTCCGTACTCGTGCTGCAGCGAAACCCAGCGCACGGCCTTGTAGTTCACCAGCTCCGCTGCGCGCGCGTAGTTACTCTTGGTTCCCTGGCGGATCTCGTACTCGACATCAGTCGCGTACTCGTACTTCGATCCCTCGTCGGTGACCGCCACGACGAGGGGCTTGATGCTCTCGTCCGCCGCCAGCATCCCCTGGGCGAGATCGCGCGTGAAGGTGGCGATGCCGCAACGTCTCGGTGGATAGGTGCCGAGGAACGCGATCCGGGCCGGAGCGTCCAAGGTTCTCAGCTTGTTCTGGAGGGATCGAGCCTGTGCCAGCAGGACCCGCACAGAGTCGCTGCCCTCATGACCCGGCTCCCGCAGAACGGGCAAGCGGTGCGCGCGGCGTCGAGGGCGCTCGCGTCGAGCGCCTGAGCGGCGCCGTCGAGCGCGCCCACGGCAGTGGTGACCGCCGTCCGGACAGCATCCGAGGTGACGCCAGGGGCAAGAGGCTGCAGGAGCGCCGCGAGGGCGCGCAGACTCTCGCGGGCCTTGGCAAAGTAAATCTCGGCTGCGAGTCGATCGCTGGGCGTGAAATCCATGGCGTCTGGCTCCCTCGACGGGGTTCACCAGGTCGCAACGCTGGCCGATCGTCCAGCCGTCCACTCCGCAACGGCAGCTGGTGATCCAGTGCTACGCTCTGAGCGCGCGATCCGCAAGCGAATGTCGTGGAAATCGTCCTGTTGTCC
>DATNDC010000247.1:0-13779 GCA_035607055.1 Polyangia bacterium | reverse complement strand
TCGTGGGAGATCGCGCGCGACAAGTCCCGGCCGTGCCGGCGCTCGTCGGGCGAGGCCGCGTTGGCCAGCGCCTTCCGGTAGTCGACGGTGTGCAAGACCTGCAGGCGCATGGAGTCGTCGACGCGCGCCAGGAGGTCGCGCTCGTCGGCGCCCAGGGCGGAGGGGCGCCATTCGTGCCAGCCGGTCTGGCCGAAGACCCACAAGCGCCCGACCTCGCCGAAGGCGCCCTCCTTGGGGAGGTCCTCGAGGACGGCGACGCGCCGGTCGTCGAGGGGGAACTGGCGGCCGTAGAGGTGATAGAGCAGCGTGCCACCGTCGCCGTTCTCCGCGCGCACGAACAGGCCGCCGAAGTCGAACAGGGGGAGGGTGCCGGCCGCCAGCATCTCGCTGATGTGGGCGCGCTCGGCGGGGCCGGGGGCGCCGGGGCCGCCTTCGGTGATGGCGCGCGGGAGGCGCTTCTTCTTGTGCATGAAGTCGGCGAGCTGGTCGATGCCGACGACGACGTTGAGCGCGCCGTGCCCCTTGTAGCCGGCGTGGTAGATGCCGACCAGCTCCAGCTCGCGCGTCTTGCACGACACCGCCAGCACGGGGCTCCCCGAGTTCCCCTCGGCGAGGAGCGCGTCGATCACGAAGTCGACGTGGTCCCACCCCTGCTCCTGATCGCGGTCGTAGGGGTTGACCACCTTGCCGCCCGAGACGGCCTGCATGACGCCCAGCGGGAAGCCGCGCACCTCGACGGCGTTCCCCTGGCGCAGGCCCGCGCTCTTGCCGATCCGGTAGGGGAGCACCGTCAGCTTCTGATTGGCCTTCAGGATGGCGGCGTCGAGCAGCGGATCGACCGCCACGCGGGTCAGGGCCACCTGCCCGGGCTCGAAGTCGTCGCGCTCGTCGCGCACGATGCGCAGCTTGTCCTCGACGCGCTTGCACCCCTCGGGGATGCCGTCGATGCGGTGGAAGGTGTCGGTCACCTCCGGCCAGGCGGCCACGTGCTCGTTGGTGAGGAGGTAGGTGTCGCTGCCGGCCGCCTCGTAGGCGAAGGCGGTGCCGAGCTCGCTGGCCTGCACGCGCCGCCGGCGCAGCTTGCCGTCGGGGCCGAAGAAGGGGCACTCGTACTTGGCGCTCGAGCGCACGAGGTAGCTGAACTGGCTCTTGGGCCCCTGCTCGATGTCGCGGGTGCGCATCGACTCGATCTGCAGCGAGTCGGCGTACTCCCCTTCGCAGAGCATCCCCGTCGTGGCCGACAGCTCGGAGCGGGTGAGCATGTCGAACGCGATCCCGATGACCACCAGCGCGCCGATCAAGAGCGGCATCCAGCGTGGCACCAAGGCCTTGAGCGGTAACTTCATACGGCCTTCCCGTTTCAGCGTACCATGCGCGCCGAGGACCGCCGAGTATGGCCAAAGCTCCCACCGCCACCCAGGCCGATGTGATCCGCAGCGCAGTGGCGCTCGCCGCGCGCCCCACCGTCGATCACCTGCTCTACGTCGGTGACCTACCTCTCCCCGAGGAGCTGTTTCGCGGCAAGCCGCGTGCCCGCAAGCGGCTCGTCCAGGCGGTGGTGAGCGAAAACCAGCGCGACGTGATCGAGGCCTCGGGCGTGCAGGTCTTGCCGCTCCCCGACTACGACCTCGACCGTCCCGAGAAGCTGAAGATCGCGCTCGTGAGCGGTATCGCCCGCGGGATCTACAAAGAGGGTGACGTGGTGGTCGGGCTCCTGGCCCGTAAGCCGGCGGCTTATCCCGACTCGATCCTGGTCGTCACCGTCGGACCCGAGGAGGGCGAGGGGTCGTTCGGGTTCCTGCAGGCCGAGGGGGTCTCGCCCGGCGTCATGGACACGCTCATCGAGCTGGCCGTCTCGGTGGGCGTCGAGGGGTGGGAGGGGCGGCCGGTGGGCGCGCTGTTCGTCGTCGGCGACTCGAGCACCGTGATGGAGAAGTCGCGCCAGCTGACGCTGAACCCGTTCCAGGGCTACTCCGAGGACGAGAAGAACATCATGAACCCCGACGTGCGGCACGCGCTGCACGCCTTCTCCGTGCTCGACGGGGCCTTCGTCGTGCGCGAGGACGGCACCGTCGTGGCGGCGGGCCGTTACCTCAACTTCGACGAGGAGAAAGAGCTGGAGTTGCCGCTCGGGCTCGGCGCGCGCCACATGGCGGCGGCCGGGATCTCGCGCGACACCGAAGCGATCGCCATCGTCGTCTCGCAGACCTCGGGGTCGGTGCGCGTCTTCCGGCGAGGGAAGGCGGCGCTCGAGCTGGCCCCGCGCGCGCGCCGATCCTGACGACCGCGCCGATCCTGACGACCGCGTCGATCCTGACCCGGGCAAAATTGCCCCGCGATTTGCCGCCGCCGGCCCTTCCAGATACCATGGCCGCCAGTGCGAACACGCGCATTCCGGGTTGCCCAGGCGGTGGCGATTGTCCTTTTGATGTTTGGCGCGTCCCCCGCGCGCGCCGCCGGCGACGACGCCCAGAAGGCGCGCGATCTGTTCACGCAGGGGAACACCTTCTTCGACCTCGGGCAGTTCGACAAGGCCATCGAGGCCTGGCAGCAGGGGTACCAGCTCCACCCCGACCCCGGCTTCCTCTACAACATCGCGCAGGCTTACCGCACGATGGGCGACGCTCAGAAGGCGATCTTCTTCTATAAGCGGTACCTGAGCAACGCGCCCAAGGCCCACAACCGGGGCGAGGTGGAACAGAAGATCGACGCGCTCCAGAAGCAGCTCTCGCTGCAGGAGCAGGCCAAGGGGCTCCCGCCGCCGGGGCCGTTCGGGCCGGACAACCCGGGCGCGAACAGCCCGGGAACCACCGCGCCGCCGCCCGTCGGTGACGCGACGCCGGCGACGACGACGCCCCCGGCGGTCACGGTGACCGGGACCAGCACCACGCCGCCGCCGCTCGAAAGTACGACGCCGGCGGGGGCGGTGGTGGAAAACGGCGCGGCACCCCCGACAGGTCCGCCGCCGCACCGGATCGACGTGCGCGCGGCGCTGGGGTTCGACACCTGGTCGTCGGGGCTGCAGGAGAACGCGAAGCCGTCGTTCGCCTTCACCCTGGCCGGCGGCTACACCTTCGGCGCGCCGAGCGCCGAGGTGCGCTTTCGCCTGGGCGCGCTGTTCGGCTACACGTTCCTCAACGAGAGCTCGGGGAAGGACACCTTCATCTCGCTCCTCGTCGACCCCACGATCGTCATCCACGTGATGCCCAAGCTGAACCTGATGGGCGACCTGGGGATCGGCGTGATGTCGATCAGCGGGATCACGCAGAACTCGGCGCTGCTCGAGACCACCATGGTCCAGGTCAACGGCTCGCAGGCGCTGGGGCTCATCCGCATCGGCGTGGCCGGCGAGTACGATCTCAGCGAGAACGTCTCGGTCTTCCTCTGGCCCGCCTACGCGAACAGCCCGAAGAAGCAATTCTTCTACAAGGACATCCAGCGCTTCGAGGTCCTGGCGGGCGTCGCCCTCCGTCCGTAGCGCCGCCGCCATGCAGTGCCTCATCCTGGCCGGCGGCCTCGCCACACGGATGCGGCCGCTCACCGAGACGATCCCCAAGGCCCTGCTCCCGGTCGACGGGCGCCCCTTCGTCGACCATCAGCTCGACTGGCTGGCGGCGCACGGCGTGAGCGACGTCGTCCTCTCCGTCGGATACCTGGGCGACGCGATCCGGGCGCACGTCGCCGACGGGAGCCGCTACGGCCTTGCCGTGCGCGTCGTCGACGAAGGGTCGAACCTGCGCGGGACGGCGGGCGCGGTCCGGCTGGCGTTCGACCAAGGCGTGCTCGACGAGCGCTTCCTGCTCACCTACGGAGATTCGTTCCTGCCCATCGACTTTGCCGCGGTCTTCCGGGCCTTCATCGACTCGGGCGCGCCGGCGCTCATGACCGTGTATCGAAATCAGGGGCGCTGGGACACGAGCAACGTCATCTTTGACGGGCGGATGGTTACCCTCTACGACAAGCAGCGCCGGACCCGGCCGGCCGAGGACTTCACCTTCATCGACTACGGCCTCTCGGCGCTCACGCGGCGGGTGGTGGAGGAGGGGATCCCCGCCGGGCAGAAGGCTGATCTGGCCGAATTGTTTCATGCGCTGTCGCTGCGTGCCGAGCTCGCGGGGTACCAAGCCGCCGAGCGGTTCTACGAGATCGGCTCGCCGGCCGGGCTGGCGGACTTTTCGGAATGGCTGCGGACGCGGGCCTGATCGTCCTCGACCGGGACGGCGTGCTCAACCGCCTGCTCCCCAACCCGGCCGAACCGCGCCCCGACAGCCCGATGCGCCCCGGCGAGGTGGAGGTCTTCCCCTGGGTCCCGGCGGCGCTGGGCGCGCTGACCCGGGCCGGGTACGGCCTCTGCATCGCCAGCAACCAGCCAGCCGCCGCCAAGGGGAAGACCACGCGCGCCGAGCTGGAGGCGGCGCACGCGGTGGTCCTGGCCGCCGCCACCGCCGAGGGGGGCGTCGTGCTGAGCTCGCACCTCTGCTTCCACCGCGCCGAGGACGGGTGCGCCTGCCGCAAGCCGGCCACCGGCCTGCTCGAGGAGGCGTTCGCCCTTCACCGCCGCTACGCGCGCGCCCGATCGTGGATGGTCGGCGACCGCGCGCCCGACGTGCTCTGCGGGGCGGCGTTCGGCCTCCAGACCGCGTACCTCGGCGAGGCGACGTCGGCTGAGCACGCCGAGCTGGTCGCCCGCGGCGTCCGCCCCGCGTTTGTCGGGCGCGACTTGCGGGACTTCGTGGCGTTTTTGCTGGCGCCCTACGATCCGTCCGGGCGCTTGCCGGAGAGCGCGTAGACCTGGCGGACGATCTCCAGCGCCGCCTGGGCGTCGCGCGGGCCGACCGGCGCCGGCCGCCGCGCTTCGATGGCCTGCGCGAACGCCGCGAGCTCGAGGTGCCAAGATCGGTCTTCGCCCGGGTACTCCCAGATCGTGGTCTCCGGCGGGCCCATCGAGGGCTTCATCTTGTAGTAGCTGAGCCGCTCGACGCCGTAGCTGCCGCCCAGCCCCTCGACGTGCAGCTTGGCGTCCCGCCCGAACAGCTCGAACGAGAAGGTGTTCTTCCACTCGGTCCAGGTCGCGTGCAGCCAGGCCACCTGTCCCGCCGCCGTCCGCAGGAGCAGAAAGCCGTTGTCCTCGACCGGCATGTCCCAGAAGAACGTCGCCACGTGCCCCTGGACGTGCGGGAAGTCGCCCAGGAACCAGCGCGCGAGATCGATGAGGTGCACCCCTTGGTCGAGCAGCTCGCCGCCGCCGGAGATCGCCGGGTTGGCGCGCCATTCCTTGTCGTAGCCGACGCGGCCACCGTGGCCGTAGCGGGCGCGGATGTACATCATGGGCCCGAGCCCGCCCGCGTCGTAGAGCGCCCGGGCCTGCTGCAGGGCGGGGTGATAGCGGTGGTTGAAGCCGACCTGCACGCAGACGCCCCGGCGCTCGGCCGCGGCGATGATCGGCGTCAGCTCCTCGGGGGCGCGCGCGGCCGGCTTCTCGACGAGCACGTGCTTCCCCGCCTCGACGGCCGCCAGCGTGACCGGCGCCAGCGCGTCGTTGCTGGTCGCCACGAACACGGCGTCGACGTCGGGCCGCGCGACGGCGGCGCGCCAGTCGGTGAGCACCTCGGCGTCAGGCGCGTGCGCCGCCAGCCCCTGGGCGCGCTCGCGCGCCGGATCGACGAGCGCCACCACCCGGTCGCCCGGCCGCAGCGAGCGGAGCCGTTTGCCCCCGATGAGCCCGCAGCCGACGATCGCTACCCTCATTGCGCCACCCTCATGGCTCGCCCCAGTCGCGACCGCGATCTCGGGGGACGATCCGGCGCAGCGTGTAGATGTCGCTCTTGGCGAGCTCGTCGCGGCGCGCGGGGAGGTCGCCCCAGGGATCCCACACCGCGCTGAGGAGCCGGCCGGTGATGCCGTCGCTCTCCGAGGAGAGCAGGAACGCGCAGAGCGCCGCGCCCTTCTCCAGCGGCGCGCCGCCCTCCGCCTTCTGCTTGAGCGCGCGTTCGTAGAAGGCCCGGCCGATCTGGTCGGGGCCGGCGGCGATCGCCTCGTCGAGCAGGCGCGTGTTGAGCGCGCCCGGCGCGACCGCGTTCACGTCGATCGCGGTGCCGCGCAGCTCCTCGGCCAGCGTCTCGGTGAAGCGGACCACCGCCGCCTTGGACGCCGCGTAGGCGCTGAACCGCGGCAGGGGCGCCGTCGCGCCGCCGCCCGAGAGGTTGACGATCTTCCCCGCGCCGCGCTGCCGGAAGCCCGGCAGGACGGCCCGGCAGGGGAGCACGGTGCCGTAGAGGTTGATCTCGACGGCCTTCACCCACTCCGCCCAGTCGACCTCCTCGCTCGGACCCTTGGGGCCGTAGATGCCGGCGTTGTTGACCAGACCGTCGAGCCCCCCGAGCTCGAGCGTCGCCTTGGCCACCAGCGCTTCGACCTCGTCGGCCTGCGACACGTCCGCCACGGCGGCCACCACCCGTTGCGACTTCCCGGCCCGGGCCGCCCGCGCCCCCAGGGCGACGCCGACCTCTCCGATGGCCTCGCGGCTTCGCGCGCAGACCGCGACGTGCGCCCCCTCGTCGACACAGCGCTCGGCCACCGCCAGCCCCAACCCCTGGCTGGCACCGGTGACCAGGATCTTTTTCCCCTGAAGCTTCACGTGCTCGTCGTCCTCCTCGTGGCGGCTCCCACCGCAACGTAACGGATCCGGGCGTCCGCCGCCAAACCGGCGGCCAGGAATCGATTCGCGTCCAGGACCAGGGCCCGCGGCGCGGCGGCGGCGACGAGGTCGGGGGTGAGCGCGCGGAAGGCGGGCCACTCGGTGGCGACGACGATCGCGTCGGCCCCGCGGATCGCCTCGTCGGCGCTGCCGCACAGGATCAACGTCTCCGGGAGCTCCGGCCGCCTCTCGCGCAGGGAGGGATCGTGCGCGCGGACGGTCGCCCCCTGCGTGGCGCACCAGCGACAGAGCGCCACCGACTCGGACCGCCGGAGCGTGTCGGTGTTCGCCTTGTAGGTGAGGCCGAGGACCGCGATGGTCTTGCCGCCGAGCGGGCCGAGGAGCTCGCCCAGGCGGCGGCGGGCCCACCCGCGGTGGACGTCGTTGCTCTGCTTGACGCCGGCCAGGAGCGGCGTGGTGAAGCCCAGCCGGTGGCCCATCCCGAGCAAGAAGGCGACGTCGCGCGCCAGCGTCCCGCCCGCGAAGGCGGCGCCCGGACCGAGGTAAGCGCCCGGACCGATGCGCGTCTCGCTCTTGAGTCCGCGCTCCACCTCCTTGGCGTCGGCGCCGGTCGCCTCGCAAGCGGCGGCGATCTCGTTGATGAAGACCACCGAGATGGCCAGGAACGCGTTCACCGCGTGCTTGGTCATCTCCGCCGACTCGGTGCTCATCCAGACGATCGGCCGCCCGAGGGGAGCCAGGAGCGCTTCGAGGCGCCGGCGCGCCTCCGGCGTGCGCGTGCCGACCACGATCCGATCGGCCTTCTGAAACACCTCGATGGCCTTCCCCAGGCGGAGATTCTCGGGAGAGTAGGCGAACTCGACCCGACGGCCGCCGGCGACGGCCCCGAACGCCGCCTCCAGCCGGGCCGTGGTTCCGACCGGCATCTGCGAAGAGAGCAGCACCACCGCGCCGTCCGCCAGGTGGGGGAAGAGCCGCTCGACGTGCCCGACGACGCTCTCCACGTCGGCGCGGTCGTCCTCGTCGACCGGCGTGTCGAAGGTGACCCACACGACGTCGGCCTCGGCCACGCGCGACAGGTCCGCGCTCAGCTCCAGCCGACCGGCGCCGAGATCGCGGCGGATCAGATCCTCCAGGCCGGGCTCGAAGATCGGCGGCCGGGCGTCGCGAAGACCGTCGATCACCGCCGGATCCGGATCGATGCCGATGGTCGGAAAGTGCTCGGCCATGCAGGCCGCGGTGACCGAGCCGAGGTGCCACAGGCCGTAAACGCAGAGTTTGGTCATTTGGACGAGCCGCCTCGAAGGAGGCTCATAGCACGGACGGTCGAGCTTTCGTTCCCGGACCTCGCGCGCGGCGGGCGCGCCGACGGACCCGCATGAACGGCAAGGCCGACCATGTTAGAGTCGCGCCTCGTTGCGACAGCTCCTCGACCGCGCGCGACCGGCGCTGATGGCGATCGTCGCCTGCGCGGCGGCGCTCGGCCTGGCCTGGTTCGAGAACGCGCGCATCCCGGTCGCGACCTGGCTGCTCTGGCCCTACGCCGCCTTCTGGGCCGCGACGGTCCTCTGGGTGCTCTGCTGCGCGAGCGTGGGGCACGCCGCCCTCCGGCTGTTGCCGTCGCTCGGCCTTCCGTTTCGGCAGCGGCTGCTGTTCGACCTGGCGGTCGGCGTGCTGATCTTCGCCCTGGGGTTGTTCGCGCTCGGCCTCTTCGGCCTGCTGGGGACGGCGTTCTTCTACCTCTACCCGTTGGCGCTCGGCGGGATCGGCGTTCGCGGCCTGGCGCGGTACCTCGGGCGGGCCCGGCGGCACTTCCGCTCGGCGCGGGCGCGGGCCCGGCGCCCGCCGTCTCTGCTCTGGTCCGCCGCGTTCGCGCTGGGCACGCTGGCCTTCGCGGTCGTCTATCTGTCGATCATGGTGCCCGAGAACGCGGCGTTCGACGCCCGTTCGTACCACCTGCCGATCGCCGAGCACTTCGCGGCAGGGGGTCGGATCGCGCGCTTCCCCGAGGGGTGGTTCCCGGGCACGCTGCCGCACCTCGCCTCCTGGCTCTACACCTGGCCGTTCACCTTGCGGACCGTAAACCTGTTCGCGCACGTCGAGCTGGCGGCCCACCTCGAGTTCGCGCTCTTCGTCGCCACGGTGCTGTCGACGCCGCTGCTGGTCGAGGCGCTCCTGCCGGGACGCCGCGCGCGCGGCTCCTGGGCCCTCTTCTTCCTGTTTCCGGGCCTGTTTCTCTACGACTCGAGCCTCGGCCTGGCCGCCGATCACGTGCTGGCGTTCTGGGCGGCGCCGCTCGCCATCGCGCTGGGCCGATTCTTGCGGGAACCGACCGACCGCGCGCGCGCGGTGCTGGCGGGGCTGATGTTGGCGGGCGCCGCACTGACGAAGTACCAGGCGATCTACCTCCTGGTGCCGGCCGGTCTGGCGATCGCCTTCGTCGCCGTCCGTCTGCTGTGGCGCTCTCGCGCCAGGGCGCGCGCGCTGATCGGGCCCGCGGTCCTGGCGGCGACGTTCCTGGTCGCCACGGCCCCGCACTGGCTGGCCAACGTCGTGTGGCACGGCAACCCGGTCTATCCACAGCTCCGCCAGGTGTTCCACTCCCGGCCGATGGCGCCCCACTGGCCCGGGATGTGGCTCGATCCCGGCTTCGAGCCGACGGGGACGACGGTCCAAAAGCTCGGCGAGACCGCCGCCGCGACGTTCACCTTCGCCTTCGGCGCGCACGACTGGCCGACCTTCCATCGGGATCTGCCCGTCTTCGGCTTTCTCTTCACGCTGACGTTGCCGATCCTGTTGCTGGCGCCGCGGGCGGGCCGCGCGCGCGCGCTGGCAGCGGCCGCGCTGCTCGGGGTCTTCATCTGGTACTGGACCTATCATCAGGATCGCTACCTGCAAGAGCTGCTTCCCTGGATGGTCGGCTGCACGGCGGTGGCGCTGATTTGCGCCTGGTCGGCGGGCCTGGTGGCACGGATCGGCGTCGTCCTGCTGATCGCGCTGCAGCTCGTGTGGGGCAACGACGTCCCCTGGTTCCCGACGCACGCCATGATGAACGACGTGCCCGCGATCCGGGCTCTGCGGCTCCTGTCGTCAACCTTCCGCGGCGACGTGCGGTCGCGGTTCGAGTTCGACACCGGCTTCGAAGGACTCGACCGGACGCTGCCCAAGGACGCCTATGTCGTCCTGCACCAGGAATACCTGCGGCTCGGCCTCAATCGCCGCGCCATGCAGGACAGCTTGCGGCTGCAAGCAGGGATCGACTACACGCAGCTGGCGCGTCCCGATCGTGTCGACGATTTTCTCAAGAAGCTGGGCGCCACCCACCTGGTCTGGGCGCGGGCCGCCACGCCCAACCGCGAGATCCCCCTCTCGGGCGAGTTGGTCTTCTTCGGCTACGCCTTGAGGTACGGCGAGGACCGGCACGCGGTCGGCGGCTGGGAGGTGGCGAAGCTCCCGGCGCGCCGCCCGCCGCCGCGCGAGCCAGGAACGATCGCCTACGTGGGATGCAACAGCGGCGTCGACGTTCCGCTGTCGGAGATCGACCGCGTCGCCGCGGCCGGCGGGGTACCGGGTGTCGGCCCGGGCGACGCGCGCGCGCTCGTCGCGGCGGCGGAGTATGTCGTGGTGGAGGTTCGCTGCCAGTCGCGGGTCACCCCTCAGGACATGGCGCCGTTCATCGAGGCGCCCCACTGGGGCGACTTCACCCTCTGGGTGCGGCGTTGACCGCCGATCGAGGCGCCCCACCGGGCGACATCATCCTGGGCGTGCGCTGCCGAGCGCCGGCTGGGGGCGCGGGGCGAGCGATAGGCCGACGCAGAGGTTGCAGAACGTCAGCGGGACCCCGAGCGGGAAGAAGGCCCTGGTCTCGACGGTGAAGTAGGGCCGGAGCTCCGCGAGGATCTCCGGCACCACGTTGATGTGCTCGCGCTTGTAAAACTCGGCGTAGGGGGCGTCGAAGTGGCGTTTCCACACGCGCTCGGCCGAGATCTTGCGGGCCAGCGCGTAGGCCGGGCTCCCCTCGGTCGGGATGACCACCAGCATCCGGCCGCCCGGTTTCTTGAGCAGCCGCCAGGCCTCGCGCACGGCGCCCGGCAGGTTGGGCAGGTGCTCGAGCACGTGGATGGCGAGGTAGCGATCGAAGAACCCGTCCGGGAAATCCATCCGCTCCTGGCAGTCGCCCACCACGGTGCGCACCGTCGGGAACCGGCGCTCGATCTCGGCCGCCATGTTGGGACGGAACTCGTTGCAGTAATACGCCGCGGTCTGCTCGGACGAGAGCTGCTCGTACTCCAGGTGCTCGCCGAGCCCGGCGCCGATTTCCAGCGAGGTCTGGAATCCGCGCGGCGAGTGCTTGACGGGGAACATGTGGTTGAACTTCTCGATGAGGCCGTAGCGCGGACGGCCCGCCAGCTCCAGATGCCAGAGCTTCATGAACTCGTCGCTGCGCGCCTGCTGCGCCGGTGTCAGCGGCGGAAGGACCTTGGGCCAGGTGGCGCGCTCGCGCATCAGGAACCCTTCGCCTCGAAGAGCCATGGATTGGCGCGCAAGTAATCGAGCGTCCGCAGGATCCCTTGTTGGATCGAAAGCTTTGGCGCCCAGCCGAGCCGCCGGATGCGGGCGCAGTCGAGGAAGATGAAAGGGCTGTCCCCGACCCAGCCCCGCTCGCCGCCCGCGTAGGTGAGTCGGGGGGCGGCGCCCAGGGCGCCCGTGATCCACCCGATCGAGTCGTTCACCGTGCAGTACTCGTCCGTCCCCAGATTGAAGATCGTTGCCTTCGCCTCGCTACGCGCGATCGCCGCGAAGATCGCGTCGACACAGTCCTGCACGTAGAGGTATGACTTGCGCTGACCGCCGTTTCCGAGGACGTGGAGCGTCTGCGGATCGGCACGCAGGCGTTGATAGAAGTCGAACACGTGTCCGTGCGTGTAGCGCTCGCCCAGGATAGAGACGAAGCGGAAGATCCATCCCGAGAAGCCGAACCCCTCGCAATAGGCACTGATGAGCCCCTCGCAGGCCAGCTTCGACGCCCCGTAGAGCGAGGTCTGGACCGGAAGCGGCGCGTCCTCCGGCGTGGGGAAGACGGTCGGCTCGCCGTAGATGGATCCGGTCGAGCTGAAGGCGAGGCGCTTGATCCCATTCGCCCGCATCGCTTCCAGCACTCGGAAAGTCGCGATGGTGTTCTGCTCCAGGTCCTTCTCCGGATGCTCGGTCCCGAACCGGACGTCGGCGTTCGCCGCCAGGTGAAAGACGAAGTCGGCGCCCCGCATGGCGGCGCTCATGGCCTGGCCGTCGAGCACGTCCCCTTCGACGAGCGCGAACCGCCCGTTGGCGCGCGCGTCGTGCAGGAACTCTCGCCGCCCGGTCGACAGATTGTCGTAGGCGACGACCTCGTCGCCGCGCGCCAGCAGCCGATCGACCAGCGTGCTGCCGATGAAGCCTGCTCCTCCTGTGACGAATGCCTTCAAATTGCTCTCCGCGATGAGACGACCGAGGGGCGCCAAGTTAGCACGACTCCCACTCCGACTCGGGCACGGGCGAGCGCCCGCGCAAGGCATTCGTTCGCGACCTGATTCCGAAGCGGACGATCCGACGACTGGCGACGACTGGCTACGGCAGGTTGGTGAGCGTCGTCTGCAAGACGTCCAGACTATCGGTGGTGACGTATCGCGGGTAGTTCATCAAACAGGCGTAGAAGTCGTCGCCGTACACGACCGTCCCCGTCGGATCGTCGATGGTCAGATCGCGTGACGCGGCGTCGGCGCCGCAGCTCTTGTCGGAAGAAATCGCGAGCTGGTTCAGCGCGGACTGGAGGGGGGCCCAGGTCGCGGCGTCGACCTGCTCGTCGCTGGCGGCGGGAACGAACGCGGCTGGGTCGTCCCACGATCCGTTCACCTCGCACCCGTTCCACGCGATGTCATGACTGGCGAGGGTGATCGCGTACGACCACACCCCCGGATCGCAAGCTGCGCCCTGCGGGAGGCTCGGTCCAAACCCGCCCCCTTTCGACGCCAGGGTCACGTGCGCAGTCGTGGCGCTCACCACCGCGCCGGTCGTAGCCTGGGGGAGCCCTTCCCCCGAGCTGCACGCAACCATGAACGAGAGGAAGAATATCGACCCTGACTTGACGGCGAACGCTGGCCTCATGGCTACGCTCCGCTCGACCCCGTACCACGCTTCGCCGGCCGAGTCTCGTCGACCGGGGCGACGATCGATGGCCCAAGCCCCAGTGACTCGTCGATGATGAACTTTGGCCGCCGCTTGACCTCGTCGTAGGTGCGACCGACGTAGGCCCCGAGCAATCCCATGCCCATCAGCTGGATGCCCCCGAGAAACAACATCATGATGCACATCGTCGCCACGCCCTGGGCGAAGCGGTAGAGATTGTAGGCCTTCAAGAACGCGACCACCGGCACGGCGAGCAAGGCGAGGCCTGCCATGCTGATGCCGGCGACGACCATCAACCGGAGCAGCGAATCGGAAAACGCCACGATGCCGTTGAACCCAATCTTGAGGCTCCCCGTGAGCCGGTTGTACTTTCCGGCCCCGCCGGCGCGGGCGTCGCGATTGAAGGGGAGGAGGACGGTCTTGAACCCGACCACGCTGGTCAGCCCGCGCAAGAATCCGTGGCTCTCCGGCAGATTGACGATCTCCCGGGCCACCCTCTGGTCGAGCAGGCGAAAGTCGCCGGTGTTGCGGGGGATGGGGACGATGGCGATCCGGTTGATGATCCAGTAGCCGACGTAGGAGACGAGGCGTTTGATCAGCGTCTCCCCCTCGCGCGACGTGCGCTGCGGGATGACCACCTTGTTGCCGGCGCGCCAGAGACGGACCATCTCCGGGATCAGGCGGGGAGGGTCCTGCAGATCGCAGTCGATGACGACGATCGCCTGACCGCGGGCGTAGGTGAGGCCGCCGATCGTGGCGGCGGGCTGTCCGAACCGGCGCGAAAAGAGCAGGAGCTTGACCCGTGGGTCGCGGGCGTTCTCGGCGCGGACCAGCTCGACGGTGCCGTCGGTGCACGGATCAGCGACGAAGACGATCTCGTAGTCCTCGGTCACCTCGGAGAGGATCGGGCGAATGGCGGCCAGGAACTTGGGAAGCGTCTGCTCTTCGTTGTAAAT
>DATNDC010000211.1:0-7056 GCA_035607055.1 Polyangia bacterium | reverse complement strand
TTGCTGTCATTGGTGTTCCACAGCGCGAGAAACGCCGGCGTCGTGTAGAAGCCGACCCGCGGCATCGACAGCTTGATCGTGCTGAGCGTCCGCAGCGTCGGAAGGTCGTAGGGCTGCACGTAGCTGTCGCCGCTCTGCTTGGGGGCGATCGTCACCCAGCGCCAGTCGCTAACGTCGTTGTCGGTCATGTACGGCTTCGACGGGTGCTCCCAGCAGGTCGGGTTGGCCACGAACGGATAGCGCGGCGTGTAGCCGATGAGCCGCTGGAACAGCTGCGCGTACCCGCCCGTCGGGTTGGAGAAGCCGCTCGACCCGCTGGTCGTCCCGCCGAACTGCACCGTCGTCGCGCTGCCCGTCCCCACACCCTGGCAGGTGGTGAAGCCACCGGTGCCGCCGAACAGGAACGAGCTCCCCGGGTTGGCCGGCTTCTCGTCGTCGAACGTCATATAGAACTGGCTGCTCGAATCGAGCGCCTGCTCGAGGGTGATGGTGTCGGTGTAGTCAAGCTTCCAGGGGAGCTTGCTGTTGGTGTTGGCGCCGCCGCTGAAGTTGTAGGGCTCGTCGTCCGGCATCTCGATCTGCGTGTAGAGGCTCATGAGCCCGGTGGTCATCACGAACTTCTGCGTCGTGAGGACGTCGGAGAACGGCTCGCTGCCCTCCTTCACCATCTGCCAGGCGGTCAGCGCGAAGCTGTCCTGGAGGTTCTGCACCAGCTTGAAGTAGACGTCGTCGCCGACCGCCGCGGTCCCGAACGGCCCGAAGTCGAACCCGCCGTTCTCCAGCAGCTGGTTCTTGAAGTCCTGCGTCGGCGTGAACCCGACTTGCTGGAACAGGTTGCGGAAGAAGGGGATCATCTTCCCCTGGAACATCGGCTGGAGCGTCGAGTCCGTCTCCCAGTTGATGATGAGCTGCTGCAGGCCGGCCGGACCCGACGACTCGACCGCCGTCACCTCGTCGTCGCTGCACGGCATGCCGACCAGCAGGTCCTTGATCTTGCGGCAGGTGGGGCCGGCGAGCGCGGGCGCGAAGGTCGTCGGCTTGACGGTCACGCCGCCCGCGTCGACGTTTCCGTTGCCGCCGCTGCCGAGCGAGCCGCCGGAGCCGTTCGCGTTGCCCGAGCCACTCGACCCGCCGCTGCTCGATTGCGAAACCTTCGCTCCGCAGCCGTAGCCGAGGGAGGCAACGAGCAGAAGCGCCAGGCTCATTCGCCGAAAGTGGTTCGTCAACATGTTCCCTCCTGGGGACTCGGAGCGGCGACGCTCAGGATTACGGGAAAGATCGGGGAAAGAAGAGCTGGGATGACGTGGGTTATGGGCCTGCACACCCCTACCCTCATGCAGTAGCGGTCGATCGGCAGACAGGCTCATGGCGCAGGGACGTTTATTCGTTTTTTCGAAATAGTCCTTGGCCACATGTGTCTCCCTGTCCGACATCCGCGCACGTGGTGCGCCATCTCATTGCGCCACCCGGTCCCAATACCTTTAAACTCGCGCACATGACGACGACGACGGTTCTGGTTGTGGCGGCGCTGACGGCGGCGGCGGCCGGCGCTCCGGCGGGCAAGCTCGCTCCCGACGTATCTAAGGAGATGATGGCGGCCATCGTGGCGACGAACAAAGCCCTCGGCCTCGAGAGCTGGCCGATGCATGACGTCAAGCCGTGCGTCGATCGCGGCGGCCAAGGGATCACCGCCAAAGAAGTGACGCCCGACGAGACGCGCAAGTGCGCCGCCTCCGCGCTCGAGAAAGGATTCCCCGAGCTCGGAAAGTCCTACGTGCTGGCGATCCCGATGGCCGAGATCGGCCCGGTGACCGTGCTGGCGATCGGCATCGGCACCAGCGAAGGCTGGGGCGCCTACTCCTGCGACCCCGATCGCAAGTGCCTGCCGGTGAAGATCGGAGGCGCCAACAAGTGGGGCAAGCGGATCGCGGACCGTGTCACCCGCGCCTGCAGCGAATCGACGACGCTTTGGTTCCCCGCCGACAAACGCGCCTGCCCGGGCTCGGCCCCTGCCCCGTCCGCCCCGACCGTCGTGGCGCCGTCCCCGACGACGCCGCCTCCCGCGCACTAGCTGCCGCCTGCGGGCCCTCTAACCGACCCAGACGCGCGCGTTGCGGAACAGGCGCATCCAGGGGCCGTCCTCGCGCCAGCCGGCCGGGCGCCAGGAGTGCTGCACGGCGCGGAAGACGCGCTCGGGGTGGGGCATGAAGAGCGTCGCCCGCCCGTCGGTGGTGGTGATTCCGGTGATGCCGTGGAACGAGCCGTTCGGGTTCTCGGGGTAGCGCTCGGTGGCGCGGCCGCGATGATCGACGAAGCGCGCCGCGACCAGGCCCGCGCCCTCGAGCTCGGGACCGTCGCTGTCGTCCTCGAACTCCACCCGGCCCTCGCCGTGCGCGACCGCGATCGGCAGCCGCGAGCCGACCATGCCGGCCAGGAGCACCGAGGGCGTCTCGGCGATCTCGACCATCGCCAGGCGCGCCTCGAACTGGTCGCTGCGGTTGCGCACGAAGCGAGGCCAAGCCTCGGCGCCGGGGATGATCTCCTTGAGCGCCGAGAGCATCTGGCAGCCGTTGCAGACGCCGAGCGCGAAGGTGTCGGGGCGGGCGAAGAAGGCGGCGAAGAGATCGCGCGCGCGCGGATGGAAGAGGATCGACTTGGCCCAGCCGAGCCCGGCGCCGAGCACGTCGCCGTAGGAGAAGCCACCGCAGGCGGCCAACCCCTTGAAGCCGGCCAGGTCGGCGCCGCCGCCGAGCAGATCGGTCATGTGCACGTCGACGGCGTCGAAGCCGGCGCGATCGAAGGCGGCGGCCATCTCGATCTGGCCGTTGACCCCCTGCTCGCGCAGGATGGCCACCCGCGGACGGGCGCCGCCGCGCGCGCGCAGCGGCGCGGTGACGTCGTCGTCGAGATCGAACGTCGCGTGCGCCGACAGGCCCGGGTCGTCGGCGCGGACGCGGCCGGCCTGCTCCTCGTCGGCGCAGGTCGGGTCGTCGCGCAGGGCCTGCAGCGCGTGCGTCGTCTCCGCCCACAGGCCCCGCAGGAAGGTGCGCCGCTCTTCGAAGATCGGCTTGCCGGCGCGGCGAATGGAGATCCGGTCATCGGCGCGCGGCGTGCCGACCCGCTTGACCGCGGCGGCGAGGCCGTGGCGTCCAAAGGTGGCGACGACGCGCGTCACGTCGGGGACGCGGACGGCGATCACCGCGCCCAGCTCCTCGGCGAAGAGCGCGGCGACGGCGTCGGCGCCGAGCGCGGTGACGTCGACGTCCAGGCCGACGCCGCTGGCGAAGGCGATCTCGAGCAGCGTCACCAGGAGACCACCGTCGCTGCGATCGTGGTAGGCGGCGAGCAGGCCGGCGGCGTTCAGCTCCTGGACGGCGGCGAAGAATCCGCCGAGGCGCGCCGCCTCGTCGAGATCGGGCGGGACGGCGCCGATCGCGCCGTAGACCTGCGCCAGCGCCGAGCCGCCGAGGCGGTTCTTTCCCAGGCCGAGGTCGACCAGCAGGAGCTCGGTCGGGCCGGCCTCGGGAGCGATCTCGGGCGTGAGCGCGCGACGCACGTCGGTCACCTGCGCGAAGGCGGTCACGATCAACGAGAGCGGGGCGGTCACGGCGCGGGTCTCCGTGCCGGCCTGCCAGGCCGTGCGCATCGAGAGCGAGTCCTTGCCGACGGGGATGGCGATCCCCAGCGCCGGGCAGAGCTCGAGGCCGACGGCGCGGACGGCGTCGTAGAGGCGCGCGTCCTCGCCGGGGAGGCCGGCCGCCGCCATCCAGTTGGCCGACAGCTTGACGTCGGCGAGGCGCGCGATCGGCGCGGAGGCGATGTTGGTGATCGCCTCGGCCACCGCCAGGCGCGCGGAGGCCGCCGCGTCGAGCAGCGCCACCGGCGTGCGCTCGCCCATCGCCATCGCCTCGCCGGTCGTGACGTCGAACCCGGTGGCGGTGACGGCGGCGTCGGCGACCGGCACCTGCCAGCGCCCGACCATCTGGTCGCGCGCGGTGAGACCGCCCACGGTGCGATCGCCGATGGTGATGAGGAACGTCTTGTCGGCCACCGTCGGCAGCCGGAGCACGCGCCGCACCGCCTCGCCGAGATCGATGGACGTCGTGACGAAAGGGGTGGCCTTGACGGCGACGTGGCTCGCCTGTCGGGTCATCCGCGGCGGCTTTCCCAGCAGCACGCCGAGCGGCATGTCGATCGGCTGGGCGTGGGCGCCGTCGTCGCGGCCCGGCTTCGGCAGCGCGTCCTCGAGGACCAGCTGCCCGTCGTCGGTGGCGCGGCCGATGACCGCCTGGGGGGCGCGCTCGCGGGCGCAGAGCGCGGTGAAGGCGGGCAGGCGATCGGCGGCGATCGCCAGCACGTAGCGCTCCTGCGCTTCGTTGCACCAGATCTCGAGCGGCGAGAGCCCCGGCTCGGCGCTGGGGATGTCGCGCAGGGCGAAGCGCGCGCCGCGCCCGCTGTCGTGCACCAGCTCGGGGAGCGCGTTGGAGAGGCCGCCCGCGCCGACGTCGTGGATGGAGAGGATGGGGTTCGCCGCGCCGAGCGCCGCGCAGCGATCGATCACCTCCTGGCAGCGGCGCTGCATCTCCGCGTTGTCCCGCTGCACCGAGGCGAAGTCGAGGTCCTCGGCCGAGGCCCCCGAGGCCAGCGACGACGCCGCGCCGCCGCCCAGGCCGATGAGCATCGCCGGCCCGCCCAAGACGGCGATCGGCGTACCGGCGGGGATCTCCGCCTTCTTGACCTGCTCGGTGCGCACGTTGCCGAACCCGCCCGCCACCATGATCGGCTTGTGGTAGCCGCGCACCTCGCGCATCGCCGGGCCGTCCACCTCCAGCTCGAAGGTGCGGAAGTAGCCGCAGAGGCCGGGGCGGCCGAACTCGTTGTTGAAGGCGGCGCCGCCGATCGGCCCGTCGATCATGATCTCGAGCGCGCTGGCGATCCGGTCGGGCTTGGCGGCGGGGCGCTCCCAGGGACGCGGCGCGCTCGGCAGCCGGAGGTTCGAGACCGAGAACCCGGTCAGCCCCGCCTTGGGGCGCGCGCCGCGACCGGTGGCCCCTTCGTCGCGGATCTCGCCGCCCGAGCCGGTGGCCGCTCCCGCGAACGGCGAGATGGCCGTGGGGTGGTTGTGCGTCTCTACCTTCATCAACATGTGCACCGGCTCGACGACGGCGCGGTAGACGCCGCTCTGCGGCTCGGGCGCGAAGCGTCCCGCGCGCGGACCTTCGACGACGGCGGCGTTGTCGCGGTAGGCGGAGAGGACGCCGCCCGGGCTCGCCTCGGTGCTGCGGCGGATCATCTGGAACAGCGACTGGGCCTGCTTCTGGCCGTCGATGACGAAGTCGGCGTTGAAGATCTTGTGGCGGCAGTGCTCGCTGTTCGCCTGCGCGAACATCATCAGCTCGACGTCGGTCGGATCGCGGCCCAGCGTCTGGTAGGCCTCGCAGAGGTAGTCGATCTCGTCGGGCGACAGCGCCAGCCCCAGCGTCTTGTTCGCCTCGGCGAGCGCCGCGAAGCCGTCGTTCCCCAGCTTGACGTGCCCGAGCGGCCGCGGCGCCGGCCGCTCGAACAGCCGCGGGGCGTCGCTCGGCCGCTCGAGGACCGACTCCGTCATCCTGTCGGCCAACGGACGCACGAAGCCAGCCTCGTCGACGACCTCGCCGACGACGACATAGCTGACCGCGCGCTCGATGCGGCGCACCTTGCCGAGGCCGCAGACGTGCGCGATGTCGGTCGCCTTCGACGACCAGGGGGAGATGGTCCCGAGGCGCGGCACCACCATGAGGCGCCGCCCGGAGGCCACGGTGGCGCGGCCGGCCGCGTCCAGCACGCGCGGGCCGTAGGAGAGCAGCGCGCGCAGGATGCGCGAGTGCTCGGCGGAGAGCGTGCCGTCGACGTCGACGAAGTGGAGGTAGGTCCCGTTGAGCGCGCGCACGCCGGGGTTGGTGCGCCGGATGGCCACCAGACGTTTTTGAAGCCGCCCCGGGCTGAGCGCGCTGCCTCCGATCACCTCCATCATGGCGAGCGCAGCCTGCCGGCTTCCGGCCGGCGATGCAATGGGCGGCGGGAAGCCACTCTAGGCCGCACCAGCCAGCTGACGCAGGACGTAGTGGAGGATCCCGCCATGCTCGTAGTAGGCGATCTCCTGCGGGGTGTCGATGCGGACGAGGGTGGAGATCTCCTTGACCGAGCTCCCCGCCTTGGCCCGCACGGTCAGCGCCCGCCCGCCCGAAAACCCGGAGCCGAGGAGCGCCGGAAGCCCGACCGTCTCGAAGATCTCCTCGCCGGTGAGGCCGAGCGAGGCGACCGTGTCGCCGGGTTTGAACTGCAGCGGCACGATCCCCATCCCGACCAGGTTGCTGCGGTGGATGCGCTCGTAGCTCTCGGCGATCACCGCCCGCACGCCGAGGAGGCGCGGCCCCTTGGCCGCCCAGTCGCGCGACGAGCCCGAGCCGTACTCCTTGCCGGCCAGGATGATGAGCGGGACGTTCTGGGCGGCGTACTTCTCGCTGGCGTCGAAGATCGACATCACCTCGCCGTCGGGGAGGTGGCGGGTGACGCCCCCCTCGGTCCCCGGCGCCAGCAGGTTCCGCAGCCGGACATTTGCAAACGTCCCGCGCACCATCACCTCGTGGTTGCCGCGCCGGGCGCCGTAGCTGTTGAAGTCCTTGGGGTCGACGCCGTGGGCGACCAGGTACTTCCCGGCCGGGCCGTCTTTCTTGATGCTGCCGGCGGGCGAGATGTGGTCGGTCGTCACGCTGTCGCCCAGCACCGCCAGCACGCGCGCCCCCTGGAGGTCGCCGGGCGGCGTCGCCTTCTTGGCCATCCCCTCGAAGTAGGGCGGGTGCTTGATGTAGGTCGAGGCGCCGTCGAAGAGGTAGGTGTCACCGAGCGGGACGTCGAGCTTCCGCCAGCGCTCGTCCCCCTCGAACACCACGCTGTACGACTTCTCGAACATCGCCGGCTTGACCGACTTGCCGACGGCGTCGGCCACCTCGCTGTTGGACGGCCAGACGTCGCGCAGGAAGACCGGTCCGGACGTCCCCTCGCCGAGCGGCTCCT
>DATNDC010000218.1:0-10705 GCA_035607055.1 Polyangia bacterium | reverse complement strand
TCCTCGAGGACGTGCCGCAGCGCGCTCGCCTCGACGCCGGGAACCACCTTCGCGAGGTGCGCCGACAGCTCCGCCAGCACCGCCGCCTTGGTGGTCGCCTCCAGGCGGGCCACGATGCAGTCAGGCTGGAGAAAGTCGATGACTCGCATGGCTCCTGGCGACGCCTGGTCAGCGCGGCGCTTTGCCCCCGGTCGGCGACTCAGTCTGACCTTGGGCCGTCTCGATGAGACCGTAGTTGCCGTCCCTCCGGCGGTAAAGGACGGAGGTCGAGCCGGACCCGGCGTCGGTGAAGATCAGGTGCTCGTCACCGAGCAGGTTCATCTGCATGACCGCGTCCTCGACCGTCATGGATCGGGCGGTCACGCGCTCATCTTTAATGATTCGGTAGCCGCCCGATGCGGCCGCGAGGGCCGGGGGCGGCGTCTCGGGGGTCGCCGGGCGAGGCTCGATCTCCTCGGCCGGGATGACCAGCTCGCGCACCGTGCCGGTGGGGCCGCCGTGCGGCTTGTGGTCGCGGATCTTCTCTTTCCATTTGCGCACCTGCCGCTCGATGCGGGCGGCCGCCAGGTCGATCGAGGAGTACATGTCCTCGGTCGTCTCCTTGGCGTTGATGGCGATCCCGTTGGGGAGCGTGATCGACAGGTCGACGCAGTGGTTGAAGCCGCGCTCGACCGAGAATGTCGCGTGCGCGGAGATGGGCCCCTTTTGAAAGTACTTCTTGATCTTCTCGAGCTTGTCGGCCGTGTATTCCCGAACGGCCTGCGAGCCATCCATGTGGCGAAACGTGGTCGAGAGCTGCATCCGGCGCTCCTGTTCCGCGAGGCGTTTTACCCCATTTTACCGTCGAGCAACAGGAATCTCACGCTCCTTCCGCACCACGCGCACCTCGGCTCCTTCCCACCGCGCACCTCGGCTCCGCTTCGTGCGGCTCGAACCGCCTCCTCCCGCCCGCACTTCGGCTCCTCCCGCCCGCACCTCGCCTCTGCTTCGTGCGGCTCGAACCGCGCGGCTCGCCGACCGCCGAGGGCCGCACGATACTTTTTGCGGCGCGTGGGCTGCCATTTCAATACGGAAGCGCAGCCCACGCGTCGCAAAAAGTCCACGGGCGGCCGGAGGCGTCCGGTCGAGCTGAGCGTGCGGGCCGCACGTAACGGAGCCGAAGTGCGGGATAGGAGTCGAGGTCCGGGATAGAACACGCGCGCACAGGCGCGCCCTCGGGTCCGGGTCAGGATCAGGTAAAGGCGAGCGCAGCGCGGCTTTGCCGCGCGGAGCGAGGGGGGCCCGGGGGGCGCGAGCGGCAGCGAGCCGCTCCCCGTAAAACTAAAAAACCTGACGGCGCTTCGAGCTCGACAGAATCCGGAGCTGCTCGCGGTACTTGGCCACCGTGCGGCGGGCAATCTCGATGTTCTGGTCCTTGAGCAGCTCGACGATCCGCTGGTCGGAATGCGGGCTTTTCGGGCTCTCCGAGCCGATGATCTGCTTGATCTTCAGCTTGACCGCCTCGGACGCCAGGTCGTCGCCGTCGGTGCGCGAGATCCCCGAATTGAAGAAGTACTTCAGTTCGTAGATCCCCTGCGGCGTGTGGACGTACTTGTTGGTCGTCACGCGGGACACCGTCGACTCGTGCATCCCGATGTCCTCGGCCACGTCGCGCAGGATGAGGGGCTTCAAGTGCGCGGTCCCCTTGTCGAAGAACTCGCGCTGGAACTTGAGGATCGACTCTGTCACGCGGGTGATCGTCCGCTGCCGCTGCTGGATCGAGCGAATCAGCCACTGGGCGCTGCGCAGCTTCTCCTGGATGTACTCGCGCGCCTTGGGGCCGCCGGTGAGCGCGCTGCGATAGAAGTCCGAGATCTTCAGCTTGGGGAGGCCGTCGTCGTTGGCGACCACGAAGTACTTGTCGCCGATCTTGTGGACGTAGACGTCCGGCGTGATGTAGGTCGGCTCTTCGGAGGTGTACTGGCGTCCGGGCTTGGGGTCGAACCCCTTGACCACCTTGGCCGCCTCGTAGATCTCGTCGACCGGCTGGCCGAGGTCCTTGGCGATCGCCTGGTAGTTCTTCTTCTCCAGGTTGGAGAGGTGCTTCTCGATGATCCCGACCACCACGTCGTCGTCGGCGCCGATGTGGCGCGCCTGAATGAGCAGGCACTCCGGGAGCGAACGCGCGGCGACGCCGATCGGATCGAACTCCTGGATCTTCTTCAGCACCGCCTCGGCGATCTCGAGGCTGACGCTGGCCTCCTCGGCCAGCTCCTCGAGCGAATCCTCCAGGTAACCGTCGGGGGTCAGGTTGCCGATGATCAGCATCCCGATCCCGTCTTGCTCCAGCGAGAAGGGCGACAGCTTCAGCTGCCACTCGAGGTGGTCGAACAGCGAGGTGCCGCGCGTGAGCGTCGATTCGAGGGAGGGGAGATCCTCGTTGTTGGACTTGTACGAGGGCATCGGCGCGGCGGCCGCCTGGTTGTCCAGGTACCCCTCCCAGTCGAAGTCGTTGACCGCCTCGTTCGAGTTGTTGTCCGCCTTCACCTCGGCGGTGGTGTCGATCTTGTCTTCGCGGATCTCGACCACGGGGGTTTCGGTCTCGCCGACGTGCTCGACGTCTGCCCCCTCTGCGGCGGCCGCCTCGGCGGCCTTCGGCTCCTCGCTCGCCGAATCGACCGCATCCTCGAGCACCGGGTTCTCGAGGATCTCGTCCCGGATCGTGTCGGCCAGCTCCATGCGCGACAGCTGAAGCAGCTTGATCGCCTGCTGGAGCTGGGGGGTCATCACCAGCTGCTGCTGAAGCTTCAGGTGCTGCTTGATCTCGATCGCCATGCCGGCCTCGATTGTTTGTACACCTATAGGTCGGAAGCGACAAGCGTCAATGGCACTTGTGGTACATGAATTGCACACACCCCGTCGCACAAGCACGCCCGGCGCTGCGTCGAAGACGTAACCTGCTGCAATTACGTCAGATATTCGAGCCGAGCGGAGCTAGGGCGAGACCGAGGCGCCGGCCTCGGATGAGCGCCGGTGGCGATCGCCGAGGCGGGCCCGCAGCGCGGCGCCGACGAAGGCCTGAAACAGCGGGTGAGGCGCCTGCGGTCTCGACTTGAACTCGGGGTGGAACTGGCACCCGACGAAGTACGGGTGCTTGGGAAGCTCGACCATCTCGACCAGCCGCTTGTCCGGCGAGACGCCCGAGATCAGCATGCCGTGGCTGGTGAGCGCCTCGCGGAACTCGTTGTTCACCTCGTAGCGGTGGCGGTGCCGCTCGCTGATCTCGGCGCTGCCGTAAGCGGCCGCCGCCTTCGAGCCTGGGCTGAGCACGCACGGGTAGGCGCCGAGCCGCATGGTCGCCCCCTTCTCGGTGATCTGTCGCTGCTCGGGGAGAAAGTCCACCACGGGAAACGACGCCTTCGGATCGAACTCCGTCGAGTTGGCCCCTTTGAGGCCGGTCACGTTGCGGGCGAACTCGATCACCGCCACCTGCATGCCGAGGCAGATGCCGAAGAAGGGCACCTCTTGCTCGCGCGCGTAGCGAACGGCCTCGATCTTCCCTTCGATGCCGCGGCTGCCGAAGCCGGGCGCCACCAGGATGCCGTCCATCTCCGCCAGCAGCGCCGGCGCGCCCTGCTTCTCGATCTCCTCGGAGTCGATGTGGTGCAGATTGACGCGGCACTCGTTCCCGATGCCGCCGTGAATGAGCGCCTCGTTGAGGCTCTTGTACGACTCGACGAGATCGACGTACTTGCCCACCAGGCCGATGTTCACCTCGGCCTGCGGGCTCTTGAGCCGGTGCACGACCCGCTCCCAGCCGGTCAGCTCGGGCGCGCGCGACCAGATGTTGAGCAGCTCGCCGATCTTCTCGTCCACGCCCTCGGCGTGGAAGCGGATGGGGACCTCGTAGATGCAGCTCACGTCCTCGGCGGAGAAGACGGCGTCGGCCGCGACGTTGGTGAACATCGCGATCTTCTTCTTCATCGCCAGCTCGATGGGGCGCTCCGACCGGCAGAGCAGGATCTCCGGCTGGATGCCGATCTCGCGCAGCTTCATCACCGAGTGCTGCGTCGGCTTGGTCTTCATCTCGCCGGCGGCGCCGATGTACGGCACCAGCGTGACGTGGACAGAGATGGCGTTGGTCGGACCGACCTCGAAGCGCAGCTGGCGGATGGCCTCCAGAAACGGCAGCGACTCGATGTCGCCGACCGTGCCGCCGACCTCGACGATCAGCACGTCCTGCCCCTTGGCGCAGTCGACGATGCGGCTCTTGATCTCGTCGGTGACGTGCGGGATGACCTGCACGGTGCCGCCCAGGTACTCGCCGCGGCGCTCCTTCTGGATGACCGTCTGGTAGATCTGCCCGCTGGTGGCGTTGTTGAGCTTGGTCATCCGCTGGGAGATGAACCGCTCGTAATGGCCGAGGTCGAGATCGGTCTCCGCGCCGTCGTCGGTGACGAACACCTCGCCGTGCTGCATCGGGTTCATCGTCCCCGGATCGACGTTCAAGTAGGGGTCGAGCTTCTGGATCGTCAGCTTGAGGCCGCGCGTCTCCAGCAGGCTCCCGATGGACGCCGAGGCGAGGCCCTTCCCCAAGGACGACACGACGCCCCCGGTGACGAAGATGAACTTGGTCTGTTTGGTCGTCTGTCGCCCGGGCGCGGTCATACGGCCTCCTTCGCTCTGCCGGAGGCGGCAGCCGTGAGAGAGATCCTGCCACCGCCCGACAAAAGTTTCGTCGGGCAACTTGACGCCGAGGAGAGTGTCGTCTTCAACTCGGGCCGCTATTCTTTCTGTCGCGAAGTGAGAAGTCAATCACAACCGCACCCGATGGCGATGTCTCGGACGATCTCCTGTACGTGATGACCATGCCCGGCGCAGTCATTCTGATCATCGAGGACGATGCCAACATCGGGGGCCTCGTGGCCCAGGTGCTCCGCGAGGCGGGGCACCTGCCCGCGCTGGTGCGCGACGTGCGCGCGGCGCGCGACTGGTGCGGCGCGGGGAACTGCGCAGCCGCCGTGCTCAGCGATCTGATGGTGGCCGGCTCGGCCGGCCCCGATCGCCTCCCGGCCGAGCTGGCCGCGATCTTTCCGGAGACGCCGGTGGCGCTCATGACCGGCGTCCCCCGCAACCGGCGCGCGGCGCTGGGCGTGACGCACGACCGGATCCTCGAGAAGCCGTTCGAGCTCGAGACCCTCGTCAGCCTGGTGAGCGCGATGCTGGCCTCCGCCCCCTTGGCCCCGGGAGAGACCGCGAGGTGAAGATCTTCCCGGGCGCGGCTGCCTACGCGGCCGGACGATCGAGCGCCGCCCCGCCGCTGGCGGTGGCGATCGGCAACTTCGACGGTGTCCATCGCGGGCACCGGGCGCTGCTCGACGAGGCGCGGGCGCGCGCGGCGCGGCGCGGGGGGACCTCGGCGGTCCTCACCTTCACGCCTCATCCCGCACGGCTGTTCGCGCCCGCCAAGGCGCCGCCGCTCATCCTGTCGCTCGAGCGCCGGCTCGAGCTCTGCGCCGAGGCCGGGATCGAGACGGCCGTCGTCGAGTCGTTCACGCCCGCCTTCGCGGCGATCGAAGCGGAGGCCTTCGTCCGCCGGGTGCTGGCGCAAGATCTCGCGGCCCGCGACGTGGTGGTCGGCTACGACTTCAGCTTCGGCCGCGGCCGGGCCGGCAACGTCGCGCTGCTGGCGGCGCTGGGGGCCGAGCTGGGGATCGGCGTGGCGGTGATCCCCCCGGTCACCGTGGACGGACTCCCCTGCTCCTCGACGCGGATCCGCGAGCTCTGCGCCGCCGGCGACGTGCGGCGGGCCGCCGCGCTGCTCGGCCGCCCGGTGGAGATCGAGGGGCGCGTCGTCCGCGGCGCGGCGCGCGGCAAGGCGCTCGGGTTCCCCACCGCCAACCTGGCCCCCGAAGGCGAGCTCCGCCCGAAGGTCGGGATTTACGCGGCGCGGACACGCCTCCTCGAAGGCCCCCGGGCGGGGACCGCGTACCGGACCGCGCTGAGCATCGGCCGAAATCCGACGTTCACTTCCGAAGGGGGGCAGGCCCCGGTCACGGTGGAGGCCTACCTGCTGGATTTCGAGGGCGATCTCTACGATCGCCGACTGCGGCTCGAGGTCCTCGAACACCTCCGGGACGAGCAGCGCTTTGCGTCGATCGACGCCCTGAAGGCGCAGATCGCTGCAGACGTGGAACGCGTGCGCGAGCTATTGTCCTGATCGTGTTCGACACCGAGACGATGGCCGAGCTCTGCGTGCGACAGGGGCTGACCGATCAGGCCATCGGGATCTTCCGCCGGCTCACCGAGGTGGCCGACGATCCGGGCGCCCGCCGCCGCTACGAGACGCGCCTCTCCGAGCTGGCGCACGATCCGGCGATGGCGCCCATGGAGACGCCCGGCCTGCGGGTGATCGAACGCGAGGGAGACGTCGAGATCGAGTGGCGCCTGCCGCCCGAGGTGCCGAGCCCGACGCTGCAGGTGCTGTTCCTGGTCCGCGGTCCCGGGGGGATCGAGACCGACCCGCGGACGCTGCAGCTGGCGGGCGCCCACGGCCGAACCAACTTCTCCGCCCGCAACCTGGCGGGTGTGCGCGCCGCGGCCGGTCGCCTGGTCGACGGCAGCTTCGTCCCGCTGGTCCGCTACCCCGACCGAATCGCGTAACGCGCGCGATCCGCGTGTGTTAGAAACTCCGGGTCATGTTCACCGGAGTCATCACTGCGCTCGTGACGCCCCTGCGCGGCGACGCGCTCGACGAGGAGGCGCTGCGCCGCCTCTGCGACGAGCAGATCGCCGGCGGCGTCGACGGGTTGGTCCCCGTCGGCACGACGGGCGAGTCGCCCACCCTCACCAACGAAGAGCACCTGCGCGTCATCCAGGTGGTGGTCGAGGCGGCGAAGAAGCGCGTGCCGGTGATCGCCGGGACCGGCTCGAACTCGACGCGGGAGACGATCGAAATGTCGGCCGCGGCCAAGAAGGTCGGCGCCGATGGCCTGCTGCTGGTCACCCCCTACTACAACCGCCCCGGGCAGGAGCACCTCTATCGCCACTTCAAGGCGGTCATCGAGGCGGTGCCGCTGCCGAGCGTGCTCTACAACGTCCCCGGCCGGACGGCCTGCGATCTGCTCCCCGAGACGATCGCCCGCCTGGCCGAGCTGCCCGAGGTGGTGGGCGTCAAGGAGGCGACCGGGTCGGCGCTGCGCGCGTCGCAGCTCCTCTCCACCTTGGCCCGCACCGGCGCCAAGGTGGCCGTGCTGTCCGGCGACGACGCCACCGCGTTCCCGCTGTTCGCGCTGGGCGCGCAGGGGGTCATCTCGGTGGTCAGCAACGTCGCGCCGAAACAGATGAGCGCGATGTGGGACGCCGCCGCCGCGGGCGACTGGAACAGGGCGCGCGAGCTGCACTATCGCCTGTTGCCCCTCGGCGAGGGGCTGTTCGTCGAGGCCAACCCCATCCCGGTCAAGACCGCGATGGCGATGATGGGACGAATCGCCGAGGAGATCCGCCCGCCGCTCTACCCGCTGGCGCCGCAGTACCGCGACAAGCTGAAGGCGCAGTTGCAAGAGCTCGGCCTGCTCTAGCCATGGCGTCGTCGAAGCCCGTACGCATCGCCGTGCTCGGCGCCGACGGGCGGATGGGGCGCGCGCTCACCCGGGCCATCAAGGCCGCCGGGCCGGAGGCGGCGGTGCTGACCGCGGCCGCCGAGCGCCCGGGCGCCGCCGCGGTCGGCTCCGACGCCGGCTCGCGGGCCGGCCTGGAGGCGGCCGGCGTCACCATCGGCGCGGCGCTCCCCGCCAAGGGGATCGCCGACGTCTGGATCGACTTCACCAGCGCCAGCGCCACCGAAGCGGTCACTGTCGCCGCCACCGCCTCCGACGCCGCGCTGGTGATCGGCACGACCGGGCTCGGCACGCACGCGCGCGCCGCGATCGACTTCGCCGCGCTCAAGGTCCCGGTGGTCTTCTCCGCCAACTATTCGGTCGGCATCAACGTGATGTTGAAGCTGCTGGCGGACGCCGCCCGGGCCCTCGGCCCGAGCTACGACCTGGAGGTCGTCGAGGCGCACCACCGCGCCAAGCAGGATGCCCCCTCGGGGACGGCGCTGATGCTGGCCGAGGCCCTGGCCACCGCCAGCGAGCGCAAGCTCGCCACCGCTGCCCGCTACGCCCGTCACGGCGACATCGGCCCCCGCACGCCCAGCGAGATCGGCATCCAGACGATACGCGGCGGCGACGTGGTCGGGGACCACACGGTCTTCTTTCTGGGAAGCGGCGACCGGCTGGAGATCACCCACCGCGCCACCACCCGGGACACCTTCGCCGTCGGCGCGGTGCGCGCCGCGCTCTGGGTCGCCGGCCGCGCCCCGGGTCTTTACGACATGCGCGCGGTGCTCGGCCTCGATCGCGGTTAAGATAAGTCGTGGCCGGATCCCGGCGGACAACAGCGGCTTCGCGTGAATCGAGCGCGGCCGAGCCGCGCGCCGACTTCGCGCGGCTCTCGACGGAGGCGGTCCACCCGCGCGCCGGCAAGCTCGACACGCTCCCCCCCGAAGAGATCGCCGCGCTCATGCTGGGCGAGGAGTCGCGCGCGCTCTCCGCGGCGCGCGGCCGAGCGGCCGAGATCGGGCGCGCCGCGCGCCTCTGCGCCGACAAGCTGGCCACCGGCGGGCGACTGGTCTACGTCGGGGCCGGCACCTCGGGACGGCTCGGGACTCTGGACGCCGTCGAGTGCGTCCCCACCTTCGGGGTCCCGCCGTCGCGCGTGGTCCCCATCATCGCCGGCGGCCCGGCGGCGCTCACCCGCTCGGTCGAAGGCGCGGAGGACAACGTCCGTGAGGCCGAGCAGCGCATGCGCCGCGCGGCGGTCGGGCCGGCGGACGTGGTCTGCGGCGTCGCCGCCTCGGGCGTGACGCCGTTCGTGCGTACGGCGCTCGAGTACGCCCGGTTCCGGCGGGCGGCGACCATCTTCGTCACCTGCGCACCCCTTTCGGCGACCGGCGACGTCCCGGCCGACGTGGTCATCGCGCTCGACACCGGCCCCGAGGTGATCGCCGGCTCGACGCGCCTCAAGGCCGGCACCGCCACCAAGGTCGCGCTCAACGCCATCTCCACCACCGCCTTCGTGTTGCTCGGCAAGACCTACGCCGGGATGATGGTCGACGTGCGTCCGACCAACGCCAAGCTGTGGGCGCGGGCCACCCGGATCGTGCGCTCGCTCTCCGACCTCGACGAGGCGGCCGCGCGCAAGCTGATCGAACGGGCGGGCGGCCGCGCCAAGGTCGCGCTGGTCATGCACCACGCCGGCGTCTCGGCGGCGCGCGCGCGCGAGCTGCTGGTCAGCCACAAGGGCTCGCTGCGCGCCATCGTCGGCGACCTGCCGATCCGCCCGCCGACCGAGGCCTCATGACCGCCCCGGAGCGTGCCCCGCTGGCGCGCCTGCAGGCCGCGCGGGCCAAGCGCGAGCGGCTGGTCATCGGCCTTCTGTCGGGGACCAGCGCCGACGGTACCGACGCCGCGCTCTGCGCGATCGAGGGCGTCGACGACACCACCCGCCTGACGGCGCGCGCCTTCGTCACCACGCCGTTCGCCCGCCCGCTGCGCGAGCGGATCTTCCGTCTCGCCGAGGCGAGCGCCTCCGAGCTCTGCGACCTGGACGTCCTGCTCGGCGAGGTCTTCGCCGAGGCCGCCCGCGCGGTCGCCGCCGCGGCCGGCGTGCCGCTGGCGGACGTCGACCTCATCGGCTCGCACGGACAGACCGCCGTCCACCACCCGCGCTCCGCCGGCCGGATCGGGGCCACGCTGCAGATCGGCGAGGCGTCGGTGATCGCCGAACGCACCGGCTGCCCGGTGGTGAGCGACTTCCGCGTCCGCGACGTCGCCGCCGGCGGCGAGGGCGCACCGCTCGTGCCGCTGGCCGACCACCTTCTGTTCCACGCGCCGGGGCGCAAGCGCGCGCTGCAGAACATCGGCGGCATCGCCAACGTGACGCTGGTGGGCGACCGCCTCGCCGACATGGTCGCCTTCGACAACGCCCCCGGCAACATGCCGCTCGACACGGTCGCCCGCGCCGCCTCCGACGGCGCCGAGGCCTTCGACCGCGACGGCCTGCGCGCCGCGCGCGGAAAGGTCGACGCCGCTTTGCTGACCGAGCTGCACCGCCACCCTTTCTTGACGCAGCCGCCCCCCAAATCGACGGGCCGCGAGGACTTCGGCAAGGAGTTCGTCTACCCGTTGCTGGCCCGCTTCGGCGACCGCAAGGACGATCTCTTGGCCACGCTGACCCGCTTCTCCGCCGAGGCGATCGCCCGCAGCTACCGCGAGGCCCTCCCTGCGATGCCCGACGAGGTCTTCGTCTCGGGCGGCGGCGCGCTGAACCCGACCTTGATGCGCCACCTGGCCGAGCTGCTGGCGCCCATCCCCGTACGGAGCCTGGCCGCCCTGGGCGTCGACCCGGAGGCCAAGGAGGCCATCGCCTTCGCCGTCCTCGCCAACCAGACCCTGTTCGGCGCCCCCGGCAACGTCCCCTCCGTCACCGGCGCCGCGGGGCCGCGGGTGCTCGGGAAGCTGTCGTTCTAATCGCGCTCGCCCGACCGACCTGACCACCTCCAGGCGAGCCCCGTGTAGACCCGCTCCAGATCGGCGCGCGTCGCCTGCCCGCCGCCAGCCAGCTCCAGGTGAAGTCCCGACGGCGTCTGCACGTGCAGGTCGCAGCGCGCCGCGCCGCCGTC
>DATNDC010000200.1:0-14005 GCA_035607055.1 Polyangia bacterium | reverse complement strand
TAGCGATGGTTCGCCGCGCCGTAGACCGGGTGCCCCTCGAAGCGGTGGCGGGAGTGGAGAAACCGGACGGTGCCCGAGCGGGACCGCATGACGATCGAATGGGTGTCGGCGCCCGCGGCAGTGAAGCGGACGCCCCGCAGCAGGAAGCCCTCGGTGACGCCGGTGGCCGCGAACATGACGTCGCCGCGCGCCAGCTCGTCGATGGCGTACACGTGGTCGAGATCGGCGTGGCCCATGGCGATCGCCCGATCGCGCTCCTCGGCGTTGCGCGGTTTGAGCACCCCCTGGATCTCGCCCCCCACGCAGCGCAGGGCGGCCGCGGCCAGCACCCCCTCGGGGGCCCCGCCCGTGCCGAGCAGCAGGTCGACGCCGGTGGAGGGATCGGCGGTGGCCAGGGCGCCGCCGACGTCGCCGTCGGAGATGAGGCGGATGCGGGCGCCGGTCGCGCGCACCTCGGCGATGAGCGCGGCGTGGCGCGGGCGATCGAGGATGACCACCGTGAGATCGCTCACCTCGACGCGCTTGGCCTCGGCGACGGCGCCGAGGTTGTGGGTGGCGCTCCGGCGGATGTCGACGGCGCCGCGCGCCTCGGGTCCCACCGCGATCTTGTCCATGTAGGTGTCGGGGGCGTTCAAGAACTGCCCGTGCTCGGCCATCGCCACCACCGCCAGCGCGTCGGCGAGGCCGTCGGCGACCAGGTTCGTCCCCTCCAGCGGATCGACGGCGATGTCGACCTCGGGGGCGCTGGGGGTGCCGTCGCCGACCGCCTCGCCGATGTAGAGCATGGGCGCCTCGTCGCGCTCCCCCTCGCCGATCACCACCCGCCCGCGCACGTGGATGAAGCCGAACGTCTTCCGCATCGCCTCGGTGGCGGCGCGGTCGGCGCCCTCCCGGTCGCCTCGCCCGACGAAGCGGGCGGCCGCCAGCGCCGCGGCCTCGGTCACCCGCACGACCTCCAGAGCCAGGTTCCGGTCCACAGGATCATTGTGGGGCCGAGTTCGGCGAAGGTATAGACGTCCGACCCGCGCCTACACGGAGGTCAACTTCCCCCCAGGCAGACCTGGTCATCTGGCGAGCGGACGTTGCCCCAGGGCGCCATCGGCGGGCGGCGACGCCGATCACCTGTTCGGGACCTCCTCGATCGCGGTAAAGTCGCCGCCGCATGACGATCACCGAGAAGCACCCCGATCCTTCGTTCAGCCTGCTCGCCAGCATCACGACGCGCCTGGCGGCGATGTCCAACCTCGACGACATCTCGGCCGTCGTGGCGAACGAGATCGCGGCGCTCGGCTTCGGGGCGGTCTGGGTCGCCGTCCTCGACGAGTCGACCGGCCACCTCGTCACCGTGCGCGAGCTCATGGACGGGCGCGACAGCACGGACAGGATGCCTCGGATCTCGATGCACGACCTGCGACAGCCCATCGGTCACGCGTTCCGCGAGGGCTGCATGATCAACGTCAAGCGCCCCGAGTCGCTGCTGATCATCGAGGACCACCCGGAGGGGATCCCGGCCGGCGCGCTGGCCCTTCCACGCGTCGTCTTCGAGCACCTGCGCGGACACCCGTTCGCCTGCGGTCCGCTGCTCGGCAGCCGCGGGCAGCCGGTTGGCGCGCTCGGTCTCGCGTCCTACCGCGGCCGCGAGCCGCTCCCCGACGAACTGTTCGACCAGGGATTGCTGCGCGCGTTCATGAGCCACCTCGGGATCGCCATGGAGCGGGCGCTCCACGTCAAACGGCTCGAGCTGATGAACGCCGATCTGATCCGCGCCCAGGACCTCCTGATGAACGAGTCGCGCATGCGCGCCGTCGGCGAGCTGGCGGCGGCGGTGGCGCACGACCTCAACAACCTCTCGGGCATCGCGCTCATGTCCTTGGGCTCGATCGAGGAGAGCAACGAGCGGGCCCAGGAGGCGGTGTTCCGCGCGGAGCGTGCCAACCAGGCGATCGGCGAGCTGTCGCGGCGGCTCCAGCGGGTGGCGCGGGCCGGCGGCGATCCGACCACCGGCGCCACGGACCTTCGCCAGGTGATCGAGGACGTGGTGGTGCTGCTCCGGCCGACCTGCAAGGAAGACGCGATCAGGGTCGAGCTCTTCGACGACGGTCGCAACGCCCTCGTTCAAGGCGACCAGACGATCGTGCGCCAGGCGGTGATGAACCTGGTGCTCAACGCCCGCGAGGCGGTGAAAGAGGTCTCGGCCGAGCATCGGCGGATCGAGATCCAGCTCTTTGGCGACAATCCGGTCACGCTGGAGGTCCGCGATCGCGGGCCGGGGATCCCCGACGATCTCCTGGGCCAGATCTTCCTCCCTTTCGTCAGCTCCAAGGAGGGGCACGCCGGGTTGGGGCTGGCCATCGCGCGCGCCTCCCTGAAGCATTTCGGGGGCGAGGTGGCGGGCACCAACGACCCCGACGGGGGGGCCCGCTTCCGGCTCACGTTCGCGGCGGCCGCAGGGGCCCGCGCTCCGGCGGGCGCGATGAAGCCGGCGGCGGTGCGCCGGCTGAGCGTGCTGGTCGTCGACGACGAGCCCGATTTTCTCTCCGGCATGGGCCACCTCCTGCGCACGGAAGGTCACGAGGTCTCGAGCGCCAGCGACGCCGACGAAGCGATCGCCAAGGTCGCGCAGCGGGACTTCGACGTCGTCCTCATGGATCTGGGGTTGCCGCGGCGGAACGGCCTCGAGGCGATCCGTGCCCTGCGGGGCGAGGGGGTGCGCTCGAAGATGGTCCTCATGACCGGGTGGGACAGCGAGGTCGCCCGCGCCGATTCACGCGCCGCGCTCTGCGACACGGTGCTTCAGAAGCCCTTCAAGATCCCCGAGCTGCGCCAGGTCCTGACCTCGCTGTTCGCCTCGTAAGAACGACGCTCCTCCGCTCGCCATTTGCCCACCGTTCGCCTCGCCGGCTCGCCGACGGTCGCGGACGGTGAATCACATCGGGCAGCGCGAGACTTGGAAGTCGCCCGAGAGGGCGTAGCTGTCACCGGTGCTGGTGTCGGTGTAGCTGTAGGCGATTGTCCCGGTCACCGACATCGCGTCGACCGCGCTGAGCGTCACCGTCGCGTCGCTCGAGCCGAAGCCGTCGAAGTTCCGCGCCTCGTACCGGACGAGGTCCACGAAGACCGAGGAGTAGGTCCCCACGGCCAGCGCCGGGACCGAGAACGTCGCGGTGGTCCCCATCGGTGGATCGTTCTGTTGCGTCGAGCTGCAAGTGAGCGGCCCGTCACCGACCGCGATCAGGTTCGATCCCTGGTAGACGGTCGCCACCCCGGAGGTGGGGGTGAAAGACTGGCCTTGGAACTGACCCATCAGGGTGCTGGAGAGGAGCGCGTCGCCGCCACTGCCGCCGCAAGCGCCGCCGGCCAGCAGCGTCATCAACGTGACGAACGAGAGCGATCTTTTCATCATCAGCATCAGCCTCGAAAGCCACGTCGGCGGAAGACCAGCTCGCCTTGAAGGACCGCCGCGCTTTGCAGGTGGTACCCTTGGGGGGTGGGACCAGGGCTCCAGGCGGGCGTCGTGGCGCTCGTGGTGCTCGGCGCGGCCCCGGCGGCGCGCGCCGCCGAGGAGACCCAGGGACCTCAGGATCCGTTCAGGACGTTCGGCCTCCACCTAGTCGACGATCTGACGCTCAAGTGGCGGGAGGCGATCCCGGCGTTCGCGCCGTTCGACGCCGACGACACACCGGCCTCTGGCCCTTGGGGCGAGGCGGGCGCCGACGCCTCGATCGCGCGCCAGGCGGGCCGCTTCAAGCTGGGGCTCGGCGTCGGCCGCCTGGGCCTGCACATCGACAGCACCACGCTCGTCGAGGGCTCGGCGGCGCGGGTGCGGCTGCGTCTCGGGCTCGACCTCGGCGCGGGCCGCCTGACGCTGCAGATCCCCGACGTCAAGGTGACCCCGCGCTTCGACAAGGGCCAGGTCGGGTTCGACTGGTTCCTGCCCATCGTCGAGGAGCGCTTCTGAGCGATCAGGGCGGCGGGGCCGACGAGCGCGCCGGGCCGCGCGAGCCGGCGACCAGCACGAGCGCGCCCAGGCAGCCCGCCAGCAGCGATCCCAGGAGGACGCCGATCTTGGCGAGGGCGGCGATCTCCGCGCCGGGGAAGGCGCGATCGGCCATCAGCAGCGAGACGGTGTCGCCGACGCCGCAAAGCATGGCGGCGCCCAAGAACTGAGTCGGCGTGACGCCGTCCGGCGCGATCGCCAGCTTGGTCCGGACCGCGAGCCAGGAGGCCAGCGAGATGCCGAGGGGCTTGCCGAGCGCCAGCCCCACGACGACGCCGAGGAGGAGGCGCGACGCTCCCGGATGCGAGAGGTGGATCGAGAGGGGGACGCCCACGGCGGAGAAGGCGAAGAGCGGGAGGACCAGGTAGGTGCTCCAGGGGCCGACGGCCAGCTCGAACCGGTCGGCGGTGGAGAGCAGCCGGGAGCTCGCCGCCGACAGGTTGCGGCTGGCCCAGTCCCAGATGGGGAGCTCTGCGAGGGGAGGGGCGTCCTGGCGCGCGGTCTCGGCCTCGCTCTCGGCGTGCTCGAGGGCGGCGAGGGCCGTCGCGGCCTGGGCGAGCAAGACGCTGGCGGTGGGCGCGGGGCGGGTCGGCAACAGCAGCGCCAGCACGACGCCGGTCAGCGCGGCGTCGACGCCCGCGGCGTGCAGGGTCAGCCACAGCGCGACCGAGACCATCACGTACGGCCAGGTGCTGTAGACGCGCCAGCGGTTGAGCACGACCAAGAGCGCGATCGCGACCGCGCTCGCCGCCAGCCAGCCGGGGGTGAAGTCGCGGGGATAGAAGATCGCCAGCGTCAGGACGGAGAGGACGTCGTCGACGACGGCCAGCGCGGCCACGAAGACGCGCAGCCCGGGCGGGCTCCGCGCGCCGAGGAGCGCCAGGATCCCCAGCGTGAACGCGATGTCCGTGGCGGTGGGGATCGACCAACCGTGGGCGGCGGGACCGCGGTTCAAGGCCAGGTAGATCGCCGCCGGCGCGAGGACGCCGCCCACGGCGCCGATGATCGGCAGGGCGATCGCCCGTCGGTCGGCCAGCGCGCCGGCCGTGGCCTCGCGGCGGATCTCCAGCCCGACGAGGAGAAAGAACAGCGTCAGGAGCCCCTCGGCGCACCAATCGGCGACCGTCAGCGACAGGCCGCCGGAGACGCCCAGCCGAAACGGCGCGTGCATGACCGCCTCGTACCCGGCGCGCAGCGGGGTGTTCGCGCAGAGGAGCGCCAGCAGCGCCGAGAGCAGCAGCACGATGCCGCCGGAGGCCGGGAGGCTGGCGAACACGCGCGCCGAGCGGGCGACGCGCGCCGCGACCGGCCGCTCCAGCCCCTCCAAAAGTGAGTAGAAGTCCCAGGCGCCGTCGTAGCGGACGCCGTCCGCGAACAAGGTCGGTGTCCCGGTGACGCCGTTGCGCCGCCCATCGGCCAGGTCGCCCTCGACGCGCGCGCGGGTCTCGGGGCTCTCCAGATCCGCGGCGAAGCGCGCCATGTCCAGCCCGAGGGCGCGCGCGTGCTCGACGACGCGGGCTTCGGTCACCGGCGCCTCGCTGTCGTAGATCCAGTCGTGCATCTCCCAGAACCGGCCCTGGTTGGCGGCGGCCTCGGTGGCGAGGGCGATCCGCGTGGCGCCCGGGTGCGCCCGCTCGTTCGGGAAGTGCCGGAAGACGTAGACCAGCCGATCGCCGAGCGCCTCCCGGAGCCGCACCATCACGTGGCGAAGGCGCTGGCAGTAAGGACACAGCAGGTCGGCGTACCCCACGACCTCGATCGGAGCGCCCGCGCCGCCGCCGCGGAGGTGATCCCGCGCCGGGTCGATCGGCCGCTGGAGCCGGACTTCGGCCACGCCCGTCGCTGGAGAGTCGCCGCTCGCCATCGGCGCTCGACTACCGGAGCCGAGCCGCCGCCGCTTTGATGTCGGCCTCGGTCGGTGGACGAACGGCGCCTCGCGGGTCGCGCGCGTTTTGGAAGTCGACCATCCAGCCTGGGTACTCGGGCGGCAGGGCGCTCGCCTCGTCCAGCGCGCGGAGTTGCTCGGCCGAGAGCGCGAGCTCGGCAGCGGCGAGGTTGTCCCTCAGCTGTTCGGGGTTCTTGGCGCCGATGATGATGCTGGTGACGAAGGGCTTGGTCAGCTGCCAGGCCAGCGCGACGCGGGCCACGGAGACGCCGGCCTCGGCAGCCACGGCGCGGAGGGCGGCCAGCACGCGCGGCAGGCGCTCCATGTTCACCGGCGGGAAATCGAACGAGGCGCGGCGCGCGTCGGACGGCCCCTTCTTCTCGGGATCGAACTTCCCCGACAGCAGACCGCCGGCCAGCGGGCTCCAGGGGAGGACGGCCAGCCTCGCCGCCTGGCAGAGCGGCGCGATCTCTCGCTCGATGTCGCGGCCGGCGAGGGAGTAATAGACCTGCGCGCTCTGGAAGCGGGCCAGCCCGTTTTGCTCCGAGAAGGCGATCGCCTTGGAGGCGACCCAGGCCGGCAGGTTGCTGAAGCCGAGGTAGCGCGCCTTGCCGGCGCGGACGACGTCGTCGAGCGCGCGCAGCGTCTCCTCGATGGGCGTGACCGGATCGAAGCCGTGGATCTGATAGAGGTCGACGTGGTCGAGGCCCAGGCGCTGGAGGCTGCCGTCGATGCCGGCCATCACGTGCGCCCGTGACAGTCCGACCTGGTTGATTCCCGGCCCCACCCGTCCGCGCACCTTGGTGGCCACCACGATCTGCTCGCGCGGACGATTCAGGCTCTTGAGCGCCGCCCCGAGGAGCCGCTCGCTCTCCCCTTCCGAGTACGTGTCGGCGGTGTCGATGAAGTTGACCCCGGCGTCGAGCGCGGTGGCGACCAGCGCCAGCGACTCGCGCTGCCCGAGCCGCCCGATGGCCTGCCAGACGCTCCCCTGGCCGCCGAACGTCATCGTGCCGAGGCACAGCTCCGAAACATAGAGGCCGGTGTTCCCGAGGAGGTTGTAGCGCATCGGCGAAGCCTAGCACCGCGACGCCACCCGGCCTGCTCCGGCTCTCCGGCCCTCTAGGGGACGGCCAGCACCACTTTGCCGAAGGCGCCGTTCGAGGCGACGTGGGCGTGCGCCGCCGCCGCCTCGGCGAGCGGGAAGACGCGGTCGACGACCGCGCCGAGCGCGCCGCGCTCGAACAGCGGCAGCAGGTGGCGGGCCATCTGCTGCACGGCCGCGATCTTCTCCTCCAGCGGCCGGGCGCGCAGCACCGTGCCGGTCACCTGAACGCGCTGGCGCAGCAGACGCCCGAGGTCCAGCTCGGCCCGCGGACCCGCCAGCAGCCCGACCAGCATGATCCGCGCGCGGGCCGCCACGCAGGCCAGGCTCTCCGACAGGTACGGGCCGCCGACCAGATCGAGCACCACGTCGGCGCCGCGCCCGCCGGTCGCGCGCAGGACCGCCGGCGCGAAGCCGCCGCCCGTGACGTGGACCCCTTCATCGAGCCCCAGCGGGCGGACCCGCGCCAGCTTGTCGGCGGTGCGCGCCGTGCCGACCACGCGCGCGCCGACCGCGCGCGCCACCTGAACGGCCGCGGTGCCGACGCCGCTGCCGACCGCGTGAATCAACACGGTCTCACCCGCGCCGAGATGCGCCTGCTCGACCAGCGCGTCCCAGGCGGTGATGAACGCCTCGGGGATCGCCGCGCCGTCGGTGAACGTCAGCGCGTCGGGCAGCCGCGCCACCGTGCGCGCCGGGACGGTGATCGCCTCGGCGTACGCGCCCCCGCCGCAGAGGCCGAGGACCCGATCGCCCGGCGCCGCGTCGGTCACGCCCTCCCCGACCGCTTCCAGCTCGCCCGCGAACTCCAGCCCGGGGATGTCGGGCGGCGCGTCCGCCGGGGCGGGGTAGTGGCCGGCGCGCTGCAAGAGGTCGGCGCGGTTCACCCCCGCCCCGCGGACCCGCACGCGCACCTCGCCGCGTCCGGGCGGCGGCGCCTCGCGGTCGCCGAGCTCCAGCACTTCGGGCCCCCCGAACCGGCTGACGACGATGGCCTTCATGCGCCCGAGCCTAGAGCTCCTGCAGCGCCCGGTGCAAAAGCTGCACGCAGATCGAGCCCTCGCCGACGGCCGAGGCCACGCGCTTGACGCTGCCCGCGCGGGCGTCGCCCACGCAGAACACGCCCGGGATGCTGGTCTCCATCAGGTAGGGGCGCCGGGGGAGCGACCAGCGCGTGGCCAGCAGATCCTCGGCCGTCAGGTCGGCGCCGGTCTTCACGAACTGTTTCCCGTCCTGCAGCAGGCAGCCCGCCAGCCATCGGGTGTTGGGATCGGCGCCGGTCATCAGGAAGAGGCTCCCGATCGGCCGCTTGGTGGCGTTGCCGCTGTCGAGGTGCTTCCAGGTGACCTCCTGCAGGTGATCCGTCCCTTCGAGCTCGGTGACCTGGCAGCGGGTGCCGAGGTCGATGTTCGGCGTGCTCTCGATGCGCTGGATCAGATAGCGCGACATGCTCTCCGCGAGCCCCGGACCGCGCACCAAGATCTGCACGTGCTTGGCGATCCCCGACAGGTAGACGGCGGCTTGCCCCGCGGAATTGCCGCCGCCCACGATGGCGATCTCCTGTCCGGCGCAGAGCTGCCCCTCGAGCCGGGTGGCGCTGTAGAAGACGCCCGCCCCTTCGAAGCGACCGAGCGCGGGGAGATCGAGCTTCCGGTACTTCACGCCGGTGGCGATCACGATCGACCGGGTCCGCACCTCCTGCCCGTCCGAGAGGTGGATCCGGTACGGGCGGCTGTCGCAGTCGAGGCGGACGGCCGTGCGGCCGATGGCCACCTCGGCGCCGAACTTCTGGGCCTGCGTGAGCGCGCGCCCCGACAAGGCCTGGCCCGAGATGCCCGTGGGAAACCCCAGGTAGTTCTCGATGCGCGAGCTGGTTCCGGCCTGGCCGCCGGGCGCCGTCCCTTCGAGGACCAGGACGTCGAGCCCCTCCGAGGCGCCGTACACCGCCGCCGCCAGGCCGGCCGGTCCGGCGCCCACCACGACGACGTCGCGGACGGTCGTGGCGTCCAGCTGGGGATCGAGGCCGGTCATCTCCGCCAGCTTGTCGATCGAGGGGTTCTTGAGGAGGTGTCCGCCCCGGCAGATGACGAGGGGGATCTCGTTGACGCCGACCTTGAACTCTGCGAGCAGCGCCTCGACGCCCGGCTCGGTCTCGACGTCCTCGTAGCGGAACGGCTGGCCGTTGCGGCTCAAGAACTCCTTGATGCGCATGGTGTCCGCCGAGTTGCGCGAGCCGACGAGCACCAGATCCTGGGCCACCGCGGCGATGAGCTGCATGCGCCTCAAGATGAAGGCGCGCATGAAGATCTCGCTCAGCTCGGCGTCCCGCTGCACCAGCGTGCGCAGGGCGTGGTTGTCGACGATCAGGAGCTCGCTCGGCACGGTGGTCTGCGCCCGCACCAGGCTCCGGCGCGCGGAGAGCATGTTGATCTCGCCGGTGAACTGGCCGGGTCCGTGGACGACGATGGGGGTCCGGGCGCTGCCGGCGGGCTGGACGACCTCGATCCCGCCCGAGAGGACCACGAAGAAACGCGCGTTCTGATCGCCGACATTGAACAGCACCTCGCCGGCCGGCGTCGAGCAGCGGTGTCCGACGGCCGACACGCGCTCGATCTGGGCGGGCGTCAGCGTGGGGAAGGTCTGGGCGGCCCGTTCCATGGTTCACCGGCGCTCGAAGGCGAGCTCGTCGACGAAACACCACCCCGGTCCTCGCCCACGCTGCCTCCTCGCGAGCGGTAGCATGACGGAGGCGCCCTCCGTGCGCTACCTTTCTCCGGCGGTTCACATGAGCCTCCTCGACGACTACCGGGCGGTCCGCGCCCGCACCACCGCGCTGGCGGCGCCGCTGTCCGCCGAGGACCAGATGATCCAGTCGATGACCGAGGCGAGCTCCACGAAGTGGCACCTCGCCCACACGACCTGGTTCTTCGAAACCTTCCTGCTCGGGCCCTTCGCGGCCGGCTATCGCGCCGTCGACGAGCGCTACGGGTTTCTCTTCAACTCGTACTACGAGGGCGTGGGGCCGCGGCTCGAACGGGCGCGCCGCGGGCAGCTCTCGCGGCCCTCGCTGGCCGAAGTTCAGGACTACCGCCGTCGCGTCGACGCGGCCGTGGAACGCTGGCTGGCGGGCGAGGGGACGCCCGCCGCCGCGGCGACGATCGAGCTCGGGTTGCACCACGAGCAGCAACATCAGGAGCTGCTGCTGACGGACGTCAAGCACGCGCTCGGCCTGCAACCGTTGCGGCCGGCCTACGCGCCGCCACCGGCTTCGCGCGCCACCGGGGCGCCAGGGCCGGCGCGCTTCCGCCGGTTCGAGGCCGGGGTCGTCTCCGTCGGTCACGCCGGTGAGGGGTTCGCCTTCGACAATGAAGGACCGCGCCACCGGCATTTTCTGGAGGCGTTCGCCCTCGCCGAGCGACCGGTCGCCGCGGGCGAGTACCTGGCCTTCATGCGCGACGGCGGCTATTCGCGCGCCGAGCTGTGGCTCTCCGACGGCTGGCAGCGCGTGCAGACCGAGCGCTGGCGCGCGCCGCTCTACTGGGAAGAACGGGACGGCGCCTGGGCGCTCTACACGCTGGGCGGCCTGCGCGCCGTCGAGCCCGACGAGGCGGTCGCGCACGTCAGCTACTTCGAGGCCGACGCGTTCGCGCGCTGGGCGGGCGCCCGCCTGCCCACTGAAGAAGAATGGGAGCAGGCGGCGTCAAGCGCGCCGGTGACGGGCCACTTCGCCGACGCCGGCCGGTATCATCCGGGGCCTGCCGCCCGCGGGATGTTCGGCGACGTCTGGCAGTGGACCCGGAGCGCCTACCTCGCCTATCCCGGCTACCGGCCGCCCGCCGGGCCGATCGGGGAGTACAACGGCAAATTCATGTCCGGCCAGATGGTGCTCCGGGGCGGGTCGTGCCTCACGCCGGGCGGTCACGTGCGGGCGACCTACCGCAACTTCTTCCCGCCCGACGCCCGCTGGCAGATGAGCGGGATCCGATTGGCGCGCGACGCATGAGGGCCGCCGCCACAAAGCGCCTGGAGGCGCGGCCCGGTGAGGCCGAGGTGGCGACGCTCGACGCCGTCGCCGCTGCCGTCCGCGCCGGCCTGCTCGGTCCGCGCAAGCACCTGCCTCCCTGGCTGTTCTACGACGCGCGCGGCTCCGCGCTGTTCGAGGAGATCACCACCCTCCCCGAGTATTATCTGACGCGCACCGAACGCGCGATCCTGGTGCGCGAGGCGGGGGCGATCGCCGCCGCGGCCGGGCCGCCGCTGGAGGTCGTCGAGCTGGGCGCGGGCTCGGCGGCGAAGACGGAGATCCTGCTCGAAGCGCTGCTCGAGCAGCAAGCGCGCGTCACCTACCTGCCGCTCGACGTGTCGCCCGCCGCGCTCACCTCGGCCCGCGCGCGGCTGCGGCGCCTGCGCAGGGTGACCGTGCGGCCCATCGTGGCCCGCTATCCCGAAGGGCTTCGCCTTCTCCCGCCCTCCGACGGCCAGCGCCGGCTGGTCGTCTTCCTCGGCTCGAACATCGGCAACTATGATCCCCCCGCGGCCCGGTTGTTGCTGACGGGCGTGGCGCAGGGGCTCCACCCCGGGGACGCGCTCCTGCTGGGCGCCGACCTGCGCAAGCCGCCGCGCGACCTGCTGCCGGCCTACGACGACGCGCAGGGGGTGACCGCGCAGTTCAACAAGAACGTGCTCGCCCGCCTCAATCGAGAGCTGGACGCGGACTTCGACCTCGACGCTTTCCGTCACCTGGCGCGCTGGAACGCCCGCCGCTCTCGGATCGAGATGCACCTCGAGAGCATGCGCGCGCAACGCGTGCCGCTTCGCGCGCTGGGCGTCGAGATCACCTTCGCGCGCGGCGAACGCATCCACACCGAATCGAGCTACAAGCTCACGCTCGTCGGGGTCCGCCGGCTGCTGGCGGCCGCCGGATTCCGCGCCGAGGCGAGCTGGACCGATCCCCGCCGCCGGTTCGGCCTCACCTTGGGCCGCCGCGTTCCGGACCGAGACGGTTCGGGGGGTGATTTGGGCGAGCGCCTGACTGTCGAACGCGTCTGACCGAGTACGCCAACGGTGAGGCGTCAGGGGACCGCCAGCGCCGTGGTGGCAGGCGTGTCGGGCTTGCGCAGGGCGGCTTCGATGTCGGCGGCGAGGCGGGCGGCGCCCGCGCGGTTGGGATGGCCGTCGACGTCGAGTCGCTCGGTGGCGTCGAGATCGACCAGCAGGTAGGGAAGGCCGCTCTTCTGGAACAGGTCGCGAACGAGGCCGGCCTCGGGTGGCGCGTCGAGCGCCCGGCGAGGACCGGGGCTCACGATCACGAACAGAGGCCGGGCGCCGCGGGCACGGGCCGCGCGCGCCGTGTCGACGAACAGCGCGCGCGCCAGCGCCACCGCGCGCGCCAGCGCCGCGCCGCTGGCGTAGGGGACCCGATCGTGGACGAGCTGGCCGAGCTGCGTCCGGGCCAGGAAGCCCGTCGCTGGCGGCAGGAAGGTCGGTTGGCCGGCGCCGTCGAGGACCAGGCGCGGGCGGTCGTCGCGCAAGCTTCGTCCCAGTTGACTGGCCACGAACACGGTGACCAGCACGGAGGGGTGGCGAACCTTGGGGAGGAGGTCGGTGACGCGCAGATAGGCCTGGTCGACCCCGTATCCGCCCTCGGCCACGTCCACCACCTCGAGGCCGAGCGCGCGGCCGCAGCGGACGGCGAAGGTGTCGTCGTAGTCGAGGCCGTACCCGCTGGCGATCGACTCGCCCGTGACGACCAAGGCAGGGCGATCGAGATCGACGTCTGCGGTCGGAGCGCGGGCGCGGAGGCCCGAGGGGCCGACGGCGTAACGATAGGGACGGCCGCCCGACCGGAGCGTCGTCAGGCGCGAGGCGTCGGCGATCCAACCGTAGCGCGGGTCCTGGTGCCCGATCTTCAGCTCGTAGCGCGGCGAGCCCGGCGATCGCCAGGAGAGGTGAGACAGCCTGAGGATCCCCTCGGCCGCCGGCACCGCGGCCAAGAGCGCGACGAGCGTCCCCACCCACGGCGACGGCCCGCCGGCGCCTCGCAGCCAGGCGTGCAGGCGGCGCCCGATGGTCCAGGCGCCTGCGAGCAGGCCGAGCCCGACCGCCGCCGTGGCGCCGCGAAGACAGAGCGCGCCGCGCGTCGGGGGGACGAAGTAGTAGGGCAGGAAGACGTGGCGCTGGAACCAGGCGCCGTCGCAGCGCCAGGCGAGCGCCAGCGCCGCCGCGCCCGCCAGCGCCGCCACGGTAACGAAAACAGCCGGCGTCGCTCCGCCCGGGTGGTGCTGAGGGGCCTTCACGATCGCTAGGTGAGCGCGGATTGCCGAAGCGCAAGGGGGGAAGCGCGCGCCGGCCCGACGCGCTCCCGGGACCGGGCGCCCTGGCGAACCGACCGCGCGTGGACAATTTCTCTAGCGATGCTCGCCTCGAGGCCCCCTCCGCGCCGGACGCGTTCCCTCAAGCCGTCGGTGAGAGATCGCGCGCTGACGCCGCTTCACCGCTGGGTCTGGCGCGACGCCGATCGTCGCGCGCGCAAGCTGATCCGTTTCGCCGCGACCGAGGCCGAGGGCGGGCGTCACCTGGCGCACGCGGCTGAGCTGACCGCCGACCCGCTCCTGCGCCGGCTGTTCCTGCGCCACGCGCTCGACGAGGAGCGCCACGCGGAGCTGTTTCGCCGCCGCGGCCGGCAGCTGCTGAGGCCCGGGGCGAGCGGGACGCCGGGAGCCTTCGACGCCGATTGGCTCGCGCCCGGCGAACGCGGGCTGGCCAGCGAAGGCGGCCTGGATCGACTGCAGGTGGGCGAGATGGCGGACGCGGGCCTGCTCGCCTTCCTGCACCTGTCGGAGAAGGCGGCCGCCGAGCGCTTCGCCCTCTACGGCCGGGTGCTGGAAGGCGACCCCGAGACGGGGGCGGTCTTCGACGACGTCTTGCGCGACGAGGTGTTTCACATGACCTACACCAGGACTCAGCTCGGCCGGGTGGCGCCGGCGCGAAGCCGGCGGGCGCTCTGGCGGGCGCGCGC
>DATNDC010000174.1:0-22150 GCA_035607055.1 Polyangia bacterium | reverse complement strand
GCTAAGTCGTCGCGAGCCCGCGCGTCATCGCGATCTTGCCCGAGCGGACCAGCTCGACGAGCTCGTAGTTGCGCAGCAGGCTGAGGAAGACGTCCAGCTTCTCGGCGGCGCCCACGATGCGGACGATCAGCGAGTCGACGCCGTAGTCGACCACCTTGGCGCTGTAGAGCTCGGTGATCTGCAGGAGCTCTGTGCGGTCGGAGACCTTGCACTTGAGCTTCACCAGCGCCACCTCGGTCTCGTACACCGACTGGCCGGTGTGGTCGAACGCCGTCACGACGTCGATCAGCTTGGTCGCCTGCTTGATGATCTGCTCCAGCGTCTCCGGATCGCCACTACAAGTAATCGTCATGCGCGAGAAGTCGCCGTTGGCGACGTCCGTACTGACCACCAGGCTCTCGATGTTGTAGCCGCGCCGGGCAAAGACCAGCGCGACCCGCACCAGAACCCCCGGCTTGTTGCGGACCAGGAGAGACAGCGTGTGCAGCGGCGCGGTCTGGAAAATCGGCGAAATGTGGGCGGCGGCAGTCATGGCTAGGTACTTCCTTCCGGCTTGGCCATCTTTTGCTTGGGTCGTTCGATGAGCATGTCTTTCAGCCCCGCGCCGGCGGGGATCATCGGGAAGACGTTGTCCTCCTTGATCACCTCGGCCTCGACCAGGCAGGGCCCGTCGTTCCAGGCCATCGCCGCCTTGAGCACGCGGTCGACCTCGGCGGGCCGCTTGATGCGCCAGGCGCGGATCCCGTAGGCGCCGGCCAGCTTGACGAAGTCCGGGTTCCCCTCGAGATCGACGCCCGACAGGCGGTTGTCGAAGAACAGCTCCTGCCACTGGCGGACCATCCCCAGGTAGGCGTTGTTGATGATGAGGATCTTCACCGGCAGCTTGTGCAGCGCCGCGGTGGCCAGCTCGGGCATCGTCATCTGGAAGCCGCCGTCGCCGACGATGCACCAGACGTTGGCCTTCGGCTTGGCGAACTGCGCGCCGATGGCTGCAGGAAAACCGTAGCCCATCGTGCCGGCCCCCCCCGACGACAGCCAGTGGCGGTTCTTGGTGGTCCGGCAGAACTGCGCCGCCCACATCTGGTGCTGGCCGACGTCGGTGGTCAGGATGCAGTCGCGCCCGCCGAGCGCATCCAGCCGGTCGAGCACGTGCTGCGCCCGCAGCCCGCCGCGCTTGGCGTACTTGAGCGGGAACTGCTTGCGCCACTCCGCGATCTCCTTGAGCCAGTCGGCGGTCTCGAGCTCGCCCACGTGCGGCAGCAGATCCTCGACGGCCAGCTTGGCGTCGCCCGCCAGCGACACGTGCGGGCGCACGATCTTGTTGAACTCGGCGACGTCGATGTCGATGTGGATCTTGGTCGCCGTCGGGCAGAACTCGGACAGCTTGCCGGTGATGCGGTCGTCCCAGCGCGCGCCGATGGCCATGATCATGTCGCAGTTCATGACCGTCTTGTTGGCGTAGGCGGTGCCGTGCATGCCCAGCATCCCCTGATGCAGCGGATGGTCCTCCGGGCAGGCCCCCTTGCCGAGCAGCGTGTTGACGATCGGCGCCTTGAGCTTCTCAGCCAGTTTGATGATGGCCGGCCCGGCGCCGGCGATCACCGCGCCGTGCCCCACGTAGAGCACCGGCTTGCGGCTGCGGTTGATGAGCGCCGCCGCCTTCTTGACGTCGTCCTCGTCCGGGTGCGACGGGATGAGGTAACCGGGGAGCTCCACCTTCTCGACGAATGGCGCGCTGCAGGGCGCGCTGGTCACGTCCTTGGGCAGATCGATCAGCACCGGCCCCGGGCGACCGGTGTTGGCCAGGTAGAACGCCTCGCGCGTGACGCGTGGGATGTCATTGGCGTTCTTCACCAGGTAGCTGTGCTTCACCACCGGGTAGGTGATGCCCGTGACGTCCGCCTCCTGGAAGGCGTCCTTGCCGAGCATCGGCGAGATCGTCTGGCCGGTCAGCACGATCATCGGCACCGAGTCCATCAGCGCCGTCAGCATGCCGGTCACGGTGTTGGTCGCGCCCGGGCCGGAGGTCACCAGCACGACGCCCGGCTTGCCGGTGGCGCGCGCGTAGCCGTCGGCCATGTGGGTCGCGCCCTGCTCGTGGCGGACGAGGATGAGCTTGATCTTCGAATCGACGAGCGCGTCGAAGATCGGCATCGCTGCCCCGCCCGAGAGCCCGAAGACGTACTCGACCCCTTCGCGCTCGAGGCAGCGGATCAGCGCCTCGGCGCCGGTCTGCAGCTTGGTGACCGGCTTGGCGGCGGGAGCGGGGATGGCGGCGGGGGCGGACTTGGTCGCTGGGTTGGCAGGCACGGAAAACCTCGCTTTCAAAAGTGCGAGGTCAGAAGCTACGTCGAATCAGCCCATCCGTCCAGTCGTTTATAAACAAAGTTTAAAAACTCGATGTCGATTTGACCATTTTAACGCATTGCTCTGCTGCGCCGTCCGCCATCCCGTGTCTTTTTGTGGCCACGAACCACGTCTTGCTTGGGCTATCCGGGTTCACCGGGCTCCAGGGGGCGGCGATTTCGGGCGTCAACCCGGCGCGAAGCAGCGCCCCTTCGACCTCCGCTTCCGGAAAGCAGCGCTGGCGAAGCAGGAACCGGCGTTCCGCGGCGCCGCGCCCCAGGCGGATCGCCGCGTGGGCGGTGCGCGCGCGCCGGTCGTAGCCGAGCTCGCTGTCGATGTGGTGACCCTCGACGTCGAAGGCGACCCGGTAACGCCACCAGGTCTCGAACCCAAACGCGTTGTTGAGGTCGAACAGCAGGCGCCCGCCGGGGCGGAGCAGCGCCGCCACCGCCCGGAAGGTGGCCCCGAGCGTGTCGAGATCCGCGAGGTGGTTGAGCGTGTCGTAGAAGGCGCCGACGACGTCGAAGCGCTCCGTGAACGGGAGCGGACCCGGCAGCCGCACCCGCGCCCAGAGCACGCCCTCTCCGGCCGGCTTGCGGCGGGCGACCGCCAGCATGCCGGGGCTGACGTCGACGCCCGAGAGCCGCCAGCCGGGGTGCCGCTCCCGCAGCGCGCAGAGCAGCGCCCCCGTTCCGCAGCCGAGGTCGAGGAAGGCCCCCCTGTCGGAGGAGAGCAGCGGGTCGAGCCTGTCGGCCACCAGCGTCGCGAACCGCGCGCCGCCCATGGCGTCGTAGACCGGCGCGAGCGCGTCGTAGACGCCGGCGGGCGTCTCGTCGGCGTCAGTCGTCGTGCCCGACGGGGCCACGCTGCGCCTTCTTGTCGGACTGGACGTGCTTGTCGCGCAGCATGCGCGCCTTCGCCCGCCGCGAGCGGCGCCGCTTCTGGCGGCGGACCTTCTCGGCCTCCTGCTGGCGCCGGCTCTGCGCGCCCAGTTTCAGCTCTTCGATCTTGTCGGCCAGCATGCGGCGCGCGACGAGCCGGTTCGCCCCCTGCGTCCGCTCGCGCTGGCACTTCACCGCGATGCCGGTCGGGCGGTGCACCAGCACCACGCAGGTGGCGACCTTGTTGACGTTCTGTCCGCCCTTGCCGCCCGAGTGCACGAACGTCTCCTCGAGGTCTTCGGCGCGGACGCCGAGCCGCGCCAGACGCTCGTCGAGCGCGCGGGCTCTGTCACCGGAGAGCGGCATCGGACGGCGAGTCTATCAAGACGGCGGGGCGCGCGCGCCGCGAGCGCGGCGGGGATCCCTTGTGACATCCTTGCCGCGTGAGCAAGGCGTTCACGAAATGCTCGGCCGGCTCGGCGCCGACGTGGTGAGCGTGCAAACGCCCGGCGGCGACGAGGAGTGGCGGATCGTCGCCAGTCGCTATCGCGATCGAGGGGCCCGCCGCTAATAGAAAGAGACGTTCTCCACGGTGAAGTTGGCGGCGCAGGAGCCGCCGTCGGCGCCGGTCGGTGCGCTCAGCTGCCAGATGACGTCGAAGATGGTCGTGGTGTCGGGCGCCGACTGGGGAGAGCCGGCGGACATCGCCGAGAAGGGGACCTTGATCGTCGTCGCCGACGGCACGACCGAGGCGAAGGGCCCGTAGCAATTCGAGTCGGTGCCGGAGCACGCGCCCCGGTCGGGGTCGTCGGCGTGGCTCAGATCGGCGCTGAACGAGACGCCGACCGAGAGCTTGCAGCTGCCGAGGTCGCCCGTGAAGTCGAACTGGACGCCGGTGTAGGCCGAGGCGTCGATGCAGCTCGCGCCCTGGAAGAGGAGCCCGACGCCCTCCCAGTTGCCGTCGAGCGGCGGCGCGAAGCCCCCGATGATCTGCAGGCCCTTCCCGTCGGGCGCGAGCGCGGCCGTGGGGACGTTCTGGCCCGGGGCCGCGTAGGAGAACGACTGCCAGGCGTCGCTTCCCGCCCCGAAGGTCAGCGTCCCGGCGTCGGCGCCGCCGGCCGTCGTGATGGCGGGAGTCGGGAGCACGACCTTCGGACAGACGACCGGCGGGCCGCTCCCGCAGTTGGTCCCCGGGACCTTTCCCCCGCCGCCTCCGGCGCCGCCGGCGTCCACGCCGACCGTCGTCGGCGGTCCGGCGGAGAGTGTCTCGGGCCCGACGCCCCGGGCGCGTTGCGCCTCGCCGTAAGTCCAGACCGCCGGCACCCCGTGGTCGGGAATCTCGACGGCGGCGATCGAGTCCGCCGGCAGCGCGAAGGTGGCGGGCGCGGGCGCGCTCGGAAGGCCGGTGACCGAGAATGCCAGCGGCGCCGCGGCCTCGTTCCAGTTGACGACGATGATCTCGGTGGCGTCGTCGGCGGCGTCGCGGCTGGCGTAGGCGCTGACGCCGGCCGGAGCCGAGGTGACCTGCAACGTCTGGGGACCGGCGTGTTCCGCGTAGAGCGCGTACGCGTAGTACTCCGGGCGCGGAACGTGCCCCGGCGCCGGCCCGATGAGGCCCAGCGCCCAATCGTCGGTGTCCGAGATGTCCCAGACCGCCGAGGTCCAGAGCCCGAGATCGATCGCCGTCCCCAGCGCATCGGCGAGCCAGAGCGCGGAGCCGACCGTCCCCGGCGAGGCGTCGAGCACGCAGAAGGTGGCGTCGTAGGCGACGTTCATCTCCGTGAGGGCGAGCGGCTTGCCCCCCTGCCCGGTCGCCGTCAGGATCCCCCGCACGCTGGCGACGGTGGTCCGGAACGTGGCGGCGTCGGCGGCGGCCGCCGCGCGCGTCGCCTGCATCGCCTCGAACGGGTAGCGGTGGATCGCCACCACGTCGAACAGGTTGCCGCAGCCGGTGAGGATCGGCGTCAGCCAGTCGTTGGCGGTCCCGGCCTGATATTTCCAGGAGAGATCGGGGCCGACGATCTTGATGCTCGGATCGACCGCCTTCATCGCGGCGACGTAGGCGGTGGCCGTCGTGCAGTAGTCGGCGGGCGAATAGCCGGGGAGCGCCGGCATCGTCGGGTCGGCCGGGAGGCCCTGCGTCGAATAGAGGTCCGGCTCGTTGCCGAGCGAGAAGTACTTGAGGCCGTAGCCCTTGGTGAGGTTGGCGTAGCTGACCATGGCGGCGGCGGTCGCGGCGGTCGGCCGCTGCCCCGTCGTGTCGGCGAGCAGCGGCACCTGGATGATCGGCTCGGCGCCGATGGCGCGCGCGTAGGCCACGGCATGATCGAAGGCGGCATCGTCGAACGGATCGGCCGTGTTGGCGTCGTTGTTGTACCCGCCCACCCGCATGGTGCCGACCTTGAGCGGCGCCATCAAGGCGTCGGTTCCCGTGACATCGTCACCGTACGACGGCATCCACTGCCAGTAGTTGACCGACCAGGTCGTCGTGCGGGGCGTCCGCGTCGCCGCCGAGACGACCAGCGGGCTCGCGGCCGGACCAGCGTCGGCACCGCCGTCGAAAGCGGTGGGACGGACGCAGATATTTGAGAGGCAAACCAACCCCGTCGCGCAGGCGCCGCCCGAAAGGCAGGGCCCCCGCTCGGCGCCCGCCTTCGGCGAGCTGCCCCCACAACCCGACAGGATCGAGCTTGCGGCGACGATCGACGAGATCACGGTGGCCCAGTTTCGCTGCGTTCTCATTGACTGCTCCTCGTCCTAAAGGACGCGGACACTGTCAGCAAGGCCGGGGCCAGTTGGACCACCCGGTTTCCAGCCCGCCGCGCCGGTCCCGCCGCTGTCTGGACGTCCGCGCGGACAGGGGCACGACGTCCAGCCCGAGGTTGCGTCCGGGCGCGGGCTTGCCGATACTGCCGCCGGCGCCGCTCGGGCGCGGGAGGTTCGACATGCGTGCAGTCAGCTTCGTCTCCGCGTTGGTCCTGACGGTGGCCGTCGGCGTGGCCTGCTCGACCGAAAAACCGGCCGCCCCGCCCCCGGTCCCCGCTGCCGCGCCGCCGCTCCCCCCGCCGGCGGCCGCCAATCCCGACGCGGCCAAGCCGAAGATGGTCGCCAACCCGGATGGGCTGTCGCTGGCCGACCGCATCGCCAAGCGCCAGGCGGCCGAGAAGAAGCTGGCCGACCAGCTGGCCGGCGAGGAGCACGACCGCTTGCTGGCCTACGACAAGACCAAGCTCCCCCTGCACAAGGAGGTCTTCGCCGCGATCCAGAAGTACCGCGCCGCCTACGCCCACGCCAAGACCAACGAGGACGTGGAGAAGGTCCGCGTCAAGCAGGAGAAGGCGATCGAGGCGACCGGCAAGAAGATGGCGACGATCGATCCCAAGGGCGGAAACTCGAACGTGGTCACCGACTACGACGTCATGCTGAACGCGCTGGCCGCCGACTACCCCGACGCGCTGGAGGCCTCGTTCCGCGGCGACAAGAAGGCGCTCGACGAGCAGACCGCCGAGCTCGACAAGCGGACCAAGAAGATCGAGGACTGGCTGGCCGAGGTCAAATCGGCGAAGCCGGCCAAGAAGAAATAGCCGAAATAGCCGAAATAGCCGAAATAGCCGCGCCCGCTAGACGGTCGGCGCGGCCTCTTCCTCGGCTGCGGGTGCCTCCGCCTTCTTGCTGCGCGAACGCTCGCGCTCGTCGAGGACCGTCTCCAGGAACTTCTTGGCGGGGTCGGTCCAGACGTCGCCGTAGGTCTGCCCGTAGAGCAGCGCCTCCTCGAGCGAGCCGGCCCGCGCGCCCGCCAGGTTCTCCACCCGCCGCCGGACGCGCCCGAGCAGCACCTTGCCGTAGTGCGCGTTGGCGTCGAGCGCGGTGACCAGCGCGGCGCGCGCCTTGGCCTCGTCGCCGGCCGCGAACTGGGCCAGCGCCAGCCCCAGCTCGGCGCGGCTCTTGCCCTCTTCAATCTTGGTGGCCGGCTCGAGCAACGCCGCCGCGTCGGCCGCGCGCTCCAGCTTCATGAGCGCCTTGGCGGCGATGAGGCGCGCCTCGACGCCCACGTTCCCCTCGTCGATGGCGTGGACGCGCGCCAGATCCTTCACCGCGTCCTCGTACCGCTCCTCGTCGTAGGCCAGGCAGCCGAGCGCGTGGGCCGCGCGGATGAACGGCTGCGCCTCGGGCTTGCTGAAGGCGTCCTTGACGCCGTCGGCTTGCATCTGCGCGGCCGCCGTCTCGCCGCCGGCGAGCACGATCCCCAGCTCTTCTTTCGCCCCCTCGGCGTTCCCCGCCGCGAGGCGCGCCATCCCGATCCCGACGTGCGCGTCGGCCAGATTGGCGTCGACGGCCAGCGCGGCGCGGAACTCCTTCTCGGCGGCGCCGGGGCGGCGCTGCTCGAACAGACGCCAACCCTCGGTCAGGAGCGCCTGGGCATTGGGCGCCTCCGGCGCGGGCGCGGCCGCCTGCTCGTCGCTCGGGAGGTGGCACTTCTTGTACTTCTTCCCCGAGCCGCAGGGGCAGGCGTCGTTGCGCCCGGTGGCCAGGAGGCGCGCGCGCGCCTCCTCTGGATCGGCCTTCAGCTCGGTCTTCGCGCTCGCCTTCTTCTCGCTCTTCTCGGCGGCGGCGGTCTTGCCCTCAGGTTTTTTTTCGGGGGTCTTGGTCTGTTTGGTCGCCATCTCGGTGGTTTCCGTAGTTGCTGGGGACGGGACCATACCCTAAAAATATGGGCCGGGATCATGCAGCCGCTGGCGGGTCGAACGATCGCGCTCCCCGAGGCGCGCGAGCTGGATCGGTTGGCCGAGCTGGTCGCCGAGGCGGGGGGCGCGGCGCTGCGCTGCCCGCTGGTCGCCATCCGCGACGCGCCCGATCCCGGGCCGTCCGAGGCCTGGCTGCGGGCGCTGGTGGCGGGCGAGCTCGACGACGTGGTTTTTCTCACGGGCGAGGGGCTCCGCCGCCTGCTCGCCACGGCCGAGCGACTGGGGATTCACGCCGCCGTGGTCGCGGCGCTGGGACGTGTCCGGAAGGTGACACGCGGTCCGAAACCAGCGCGCGCCCTGCACGAGGTCGGCCTCTCGCCCGATCTGGCCGCGCCGATCCCAACCTCGGCCGGCGTCGTCGAGGCGCTGGCGGCGCTCGATCTTCGCGGCCGGCGCGTCGGCGTGCAGCTCTACGGCGAGGAGCCCAACCGCCCGCTCGTCGAGGCGCTGGAGCGCGCCGGCGCGACGGTGCGCACCGTCGCCCCCTACGTCTACGCCTCGGCCAGCGACGGCGCGGCCGTCCTGGCGCTCGTCGACGCGCTCGACGGCCGGAAGGTCGACGCCATCGCCTTCACCAGCGCCTCGCAGGTCGACCGTCTGTTCCAGGTGGCGGTCGAATCGGGCGCCGAGGCGCGGCTGCGCGGGGCGCTCACCCAGGCACGGGTGGCCGCCATCGGGCCGATCGTCGTGGAGACGCTCGAGCGCCACGGCGTCCGCATCGACGTCGTCCCCGACAAGGGGTTCGTCATGCGGCGGCTGGTGAACGCGCTCGCCGAGGCGCTCGGCCCCAAGACCTGAGCCGAGGCGCGAGCAGCGCCCGCTACCCGGCGAGCAGCTTCGCGAGCTCGCCGCGGGCGTGCAGGTCGCGCACGATGTCGGCGCCACCGACGAGCTTGCCGTCGACGTAGAGCTGCGGGAAGGTCGGCCAGCTCGAGTACTCCTTGAGTCCCTCGCGCAGCTCGGCGTCGGCGAGGATGTTGTAGGACTCGAAGGGGACGCCGACCTCCTTGAGCACACCGACCACGGCGGCCGAGAAGCCGCACTGGGGCATGGATGGGTTCCCCTTCATGAACAGCATGACGCGCCCCTTGGCGATGGTGTCGGCGATTCTCTGCTTGAGCGGTTCGGTCACGGTGGTGGCTCCTGGCTGTTATTTCTATTTGCGTCGGTACTCTTCGGGGGTCTCGGTGGTCAGCGCGAGCGCGTGGATCGGCGCGGCGGGACCGCGCATGACGTCTGCGAGGGCGGCGTAGACCAGGCGATGGCGGTCGATGAGGCCCTTGTCGGCGAAGGCCGACGACACGACCGTGGCCGAAAAATGATCGCCGCCCCCGGTCGTGTCGGCGACGCTCACCTCGGCGTCCGGGAGCGCTGTGCGGATGCGGGCGCGGATGTCCTCGGGCGTCATGATGGCTGCGAAACCTATATAGCATGCAGCGCTATACTGGCCGCTTCGATGAGCTTCGGGCCGGCCGCTCCATGACGCTGGGGACGCGGGTCACCGTGGTGGTGACGCTGCTGGTGGCGGCGGTGCTCGCCGGGTCGGGGTACGCCGCGCTCAAGGTGCGGCGCGCGAACCTGGAGGCCGACCTCGATCGCGAGGCGCACGAGATCGCCACCGCGCTGCGCGCCGGCATCGAACCGCTCGACCGCGCCACCGCTGAAGAGACGTTGCTGGCGCGCGCGCAGGCCGCTCGCCAGCACGACGAGGCGTTCACCCTGGAGATCCTTTCCATCGGCACCGAGCAGCGGACCGACGACGACGCCTGGCACCTGCTCATGCGGGCGGTGGACATCCAGGACGTGCCGGTGGGGCGGCTGTTCGATTCCTCGTCGGGGCCACGCTCGTACGCCATGGCGGTGCCGCTGTTCGACGCGGCCGCGCTGGAGCTGCCGCCGCGCCACCCGGCGCGCCACCCCACGGCGATCATGGGGATGCGGCGCGACGCCGGCTACATCGACGCCGAGGTGACGGCCACGGCGCGCCGGATCTTTCCGCTGTTCTTGCTGCTGGTGGTGGGCGTGGCCATCGGGGTGCGACTGGCCATCGAGCAGATCGTGGTGCGCCCGTTGCGCCGCCTGCTCGAGGGGATCGACGCCGTCGGCAAGGGGGATCTGTCGCGCGTGATCCTGGCCGAGCGCGACGACGAGATCGGGACCCTGGCCGGGCGGTTCAACGCCATGACCGGCTCGCTGCGGGAGGCGCGCGAGGAGGCCGAGCGGGCGGCGAGCGCGCGCCTCGGGCTCGAGGCGCGGCTGCGCCAGTCGGAGAAGCTGGCCACCATCGGTCAGATGGCCGCCGAGATCGCCCACGAGGTCGGCACGCCGCTCAACGTGATCGGCGGCCGCGCCCGGACGATGGCCCGCAAGGCGGAGAAGGCGGTTGACAAGTCGGCCGAGACGCCCGCCGCCCCCGCCGGGCTCGACGCGGGCGAGGTGGTCAAGAACGCCACCATCATCGGCGACGAGGTCTCCCGCATCACCAAGATCATCCGCCAAGTCCTCGACTTCTCGCGCCCCCGCGGCCCCACCGTCACCCGCGTCCGCCTGGGCGCCGTGGTGGCCGAAGCGCTCGAGTTCCTGCGCGAGCCGATCCGCCGACAGGGGATCGCCGTCGACCTGCGCACGACGCCGGCGGCCCCCGAGGTCCCGGGCGATCCCGATCAGATTCAGCAGGTCTGTCTGAACCTCGTCATGAACGCCATCCACGCCATGCCGAACGGCGGGACGCTGCGGGTGGCGACCGAGCAGGTGGTGCGGCGCAAGGAGGGGCTCGACCTGGCGCCGCCGGCCGAGTACGCGGTCCTGGTCATCACCGACAGCGGCTCCGGGATCCCGCCCGCCGATCGGGAGAAGATCTTCGAGCCGTTCTTCACCACCAAGGACGAAGGGCAAGGGACCGGCCTCGGTCTGGCGGTGAGCCACGGCATCGTCAAGGACCACGACGGCTGGATCGAGGTCGACAGCCCCGCCGCCGGCGGCGCCGAGTTCCGGGTCTATTTGCCCTGCGCCACGGCCCTGGCAGCGAAGCCGCACGCCGCATCCGACCTTGCCGAAATGAGATCGATCGGCAAGGATTGAATGAGCTATCCGCGCGCATCGTATGGCTGAACTCGCGCCCACCGTCGCCTCTTCGAAAGCCGAGCCGCTGGCGTCGGGTGGAACGGGGCGTGCAACGATCTTGATCGTGGAAGACGACGGGGCGATGCGGACCTTCCTGCGGGAGGTCCTGGAAGAGGAGGGCTACACGGTCGAGGTGGCGCCCGGCGGCCGGGCCGGCATCGAGCGCGTGCGCCAGGGAGGGGTCGACCTGGTCGTTTCGGACGTCAAGATGCCCGACCTCGACGGCCTGGACCTGCTGCGCGAGATCAAGGCGGTCACGCCCTCGCCGCACGTCATCACCATCACCGCGTTCGGCTCGATCGACACCGCCATCCGCGCCGTCAAGCTGGGCGCGTTCGACTACATCACCAAGCCGTTCGACGTCGCAGAGCTCAATCTCTCGGTGCAAAAGGCGCTGGCCGAGCGGGCGCTGCGCTCCGAGGTGGCGCGGCTGCGCGACGAGGTGCAGAAGAGCTACCGCTGGGGGAACATCATCGGGCGCTCGGCGGCGATGCAGGAGATGTTCGGCGTCATCCGGCGGCTCTCCGGGTCGTCGATCGCGGTGCTCATCACCGGCGCCTCGGGGACGGGGAAAGAGCTGGTGGCCAAGGCGATCCACTTCAACAGCCCGCGCCGCGAGCGGCCGTTCGTGGCGCTCAACTGCGCGGCCATCCCCGACACGCTGCTCGAGAGCGAGCTGTTCGGGTACAAGCGCGGCGCCTTCACCGACGCGCGCGTCGACAAGTCGGGGATCTTCGTGGAGGCCGACGGGGGGACCATCTTCCTCGACGAGATCGCCGAGCTGCCGCCCACGCTGCAGGCCAAGCTTTTGCGCGTGCTGCAGGAGGGGGAGATCCGGCCGCTCGGCGCGGGGCGCAGCGAGAAGGTCGACGTGCGCATCGTGGCCGCCACCAACAAGGACCTGGAGACGCGGCTCGGCAACGGCACCTTCCGCGAGGATCTCTACTACCGGCTCAACGGCGTCCACCTCCACCTGCCGGCGCTGCGCGATCGGCCGGAGGACATCCTCGATTTGGCCGAGCACTTCCTGGCGCGCAACGCCGCCAAGGCCGGCAAGGAGATCCGCGGTTTTCACGAGACGGCGCGCAAGGCGCTGCTGGCCTACGGCTGGCCGGGCAACGTGCGCGAGCTGGAGAACGTCGTCGAGCGCGCGGTGGCGCTGACCGAGAACACGCTGATCGAGGCGGAGGATCTGCCGGCCGTCGTGCGCGAGCGGCGGGCGACCAGCGAGGACGAGCTCGGCGCCGCGGTGGCGCGCGGGCTGACGCTCGACGAGCTCGAGCGGGAGTACATCAAGCGCGTGCTGGCGGCCGAGGGGGGGAACAAGACGCGCGCTGCGCAGCGGCTGGGGCTCGACCGCAAGACGCTCTACCGCAAGCTCGAGGAGTATGCCGCGGGCGATGCTCCGTCCGCGAAGCAGAAAACGGAGGACAGTGATGACTGAGAAAGCTTCGCCGGTCAGTCTGGAGGCGCGCGCCGAGACGTCGGGCGAGTTGCTGCGCGCGCCGGCTTCGGGCCAGGCGTGCGTGCATTGGCGGCTGCGCGTCGTCGAGCACCTGACGTCGAACTCCGAGCTGGTGCACGATCTCGCCTCGCCCGATCCCTTCGAGCTGGCCTGGGGCGGCGCGGCCCACGACGACCGCGCGACCGTACGCATCCGCCTCGACCCCGAGACGGCGCGCATCGAGGCCACGCCGACGCTGCACCGCGAGGGGACGCCTGGCGCCGAAGCCGTGGCGCGCGCCTTCGGATTTCGCGGCGTGGTCTCGGTCGAAGAGATGCTCATCCGGTCGGGCGAGGTCGTCACCGCCGACGGCGTCCTGCAGGACCTCGGCTTCGGCGCCGGCCCCTTCCGCGCGCCGGCCCAGTCGCTCGAGCTCTGCGAGGCGACGGTCCGCATCCCCTCCCGGAGCCTGGCGCCGGCCGTGCTCATCCCGTGGGCGCTGGGGACCGCCGCCGCGCTCTTCGGCGGGATGGGCCTCGCCACCTGGGCCGCCTGGCGCTCCCACCTGGCGCACCTGCCGACGAGCGGCGTGAGCGCCTGGCACATCGGCCCGGGGGCGCTCTCCTCGCCGGCGCGGATGTCCCCGCCCGACTACCCACACCCCCGATTCCCTTAGGTCGGGACCCCCAAGGGGTCCCGCGCCCCCCGCGATGAGCGATCGACCCGGACCGGTTACTGGCCGGGTTGGGCGTTCGGCGGAGGGGTGGAGGCGCGGCAGTCGGCGCTGTACCGCTCGGCGAGGGGCGCGGCGTTCGGATCGTCGGGGTTCAGCGCGGTGTATTCGTCGAAGGCCTGCTGAGCCTCGGTGCAGCGGCCGGCCATCGCCAGCGCGTGGGCCCGGCCGAACACGGCGACCGACCGCCCCCAACGATCGGCCGGCGCGAAGTGCTGCTCGGCGGCGACGAACGCCGCCAGCGCGCCGTCGACCTCGCCCACCCGGGCCAGGGCCATCGCCTTGTTGTAGTAAGGCCAGGGGTCCTTGGGGTCGGCGCGGATCGCCTGGTCCGCCAGCGCCACCGCTTGCTGCGGGTTGCCGGCCATGTCGGCCGTGGCGGCTCGCGTGGAGAGCTGGGCCGAGGCCGGCGTCGACGGCTCAGCCCCCACGTTTTGGGGTGGCTGAGCCCCCTGCCCGTGCGCCGCCGCCCCCGTGAAGATCAGCAACCCCAGAGCCTCCATCGCCATCACCCTCATGGCCGCCTCCTTGCTGCAACCTAAGCACAGTTCCGGATCGGCGCGCGAGGCCGCGCGGTCGAGCCCGAGCGGCTCAGTTGAGATCGAACCGCTCCCGCCCGCAGCGTCTCCTAGAGCGAGACCGCGAACGCGCGGTTGTCGCTGGCCAGCTGGGTGGCGTCCGCGGCCCGCGTCGAGTTTCTGAGGGGCCGGCGTCGCGCCGGTCACCCTTTCGAGGGGGGCGGCGCATCGGGCTGCGCCTCGGGGCGCGCGGCGGCGAACGCCGGCAAGGCCGCGCAGGCCCCCTCCACCCGCAAGAGCGTCGGGAAGGCGGTCACGTCGACGCCGAACCGGCGCGCCCCGTAGAGCTGCGGGATCAGATAGACGTCGGCCACCGTCGGCGCGTCGCCGACCAGGAACGTCCCGGCCGTCTCGCCGGCCAGCACCTCGAGCGCGCCGAGGCCCCGGAGATTGAAGTGGTGCGCGATCTCCTTGGGCTCGGCGATCCCCCGCTCGCGCAGGTGGTTCAGCAGCGAGAGGTTCTGGAACGGCTGCATCCCGGCGTTCACCATCTCGGCCAGCTGGCGGGCACGCGCGCGCAGCCAGGGCTCGGCGGGAAACAGCGGCGGCGTGGGAAAGCGATCCTCCAGATACCCGAGGATGGCCATCGACTGCGCGAGCACCCGCCGCGTGCCCCCCGGGTCGTCGACCACCAGCACCGGAACCTCGGAGAAGGGATTGAGCGCCCGGAACTCGGCGCTGAACTGCTCGCCGCCGCCGTCCCCCTGGCGCGCCAGGTGCACGGCCCGCCGCTCGACGGAGATCTGTTTCAGGTTGAGCGCGATGCGCACCCGCCAGGCCGAGCTCGAGCGCCAGTAGTCGTAGAAGATCAAACGCTGACCACCCGCTGGGCGATGCGGCCGAAGAGGTCGTGCCCTTCGCCGTCGCGCATCTCGATGGCCACCGCGTCGCCCGCCGCGAGAAACGGCGTCTTCGCGACGCCGCCGGCGATGACCTCGCGCGCGCGGAGCTCGGCCAGGCAGGAGACGCCGCGCGCCGGATCGGCGTTGGAGACGGTGCCGCTCCCCAGGATCGTCCCCGCCGCCAGCGCCCGGGTGTGCGTGACGTGCGCGATGAGGTCGAAGAACGAGAAGTGCATCTCGGCGCCGGCGTCGGGATCCCCCACGAGCTGGGTGGAGCCGCCCGCCCGCTTGAGCGTCGTCCGCAGCGGCAGGTGGAGGCGGCCGCCGCGCCAGGCGCCCCCCAGCTCGTCGGGCGTCACCGCGAACGGCGAGAACGCGGTGGCGGGCTTGGACTGAAAAAATCCGAACCCCTTGGCCAGCTCGCCCGGCACCAGGTTCCGCAAGGTGACGTCGTTGGCCAGCATCACCAGCCGAACGTGGCGCTCGGCCGCCGCGGCGGTCGTGCCGCGCGGGACGTCACCCAGGATCACCGCCACCTCGCTCTCGAAGTCGAGCCCCCACTCGGCGTCGCCGAGGTGCAGGTCGTCGCGCGGGCCGAGCAGCACGCCCGACCCGCCCTGATAGACGAGCGGGTCGACGTCGAGCGTCGGCGGCGGCGTCGCATTCCGTGCCTTGCGCACGAGGCGCACGTGGTTGAGGAACGCCGAGCCGTCGATCCACTCGTAGGCCCGCGGCAGCGGCGGCCCGAGCCGCGTCTCCTCGAACCGCTGCGCCGTGATCTCCCCCTTGTCGAGCCGGGCCGCCAGCGCCGCCAGCGCGGGCGCCGCGCGCGACCAGTCGTCGAGCGCCGCCTGCAGCGAGGGGGTCACCTCCGCCGCGCGGGCGAAGCTCTTCCCGTCACGCCCCACCACCAGCAGAGCACCATCCCGCGTCCCGTCTCGCAGCGTCGCCAGCCTCACGTTGCGAGTGTAGTAAGCTCCCGCCCGATGGCCAAGGACCCCAATGTCGATCCGCTGGCGGAGCCCGAGGCGCGGAAAAAAGAGCTGGCGGCGCTGCGGGGCAAGATCGACGCCACGGACGACGAGATCCTGCGGCTGCTCAACCAGCGCGCCGAGCACGTGCGCCGGGTGGCCGACCTCAAGACCGCCATCTCGGTGCCGTTCTACGTCCCCTCGCGCGAGCGGCAGATTGCCGAGCGCCTGGCCGCCGCCAACCCGGGTCCCTTCCCCAGCGAGTCGATCCGCTCGGTGTTTCAGGAGATCTTCAGCGCCTGCCTGACCCTGGAGAAGCGGGTGCGGGTCGCCTACCTCGGGCCCGAGGGGACCTTCTCGGACATCGCCGTCAAGAAGCAGTTCGGCCTCTCCGCCCGCTCGGTGCCGATGGGGACGATCCCCTCGGTGTTCGAGGAGGTCGAGCGCGGTAACGCCGACTACGGCGTCGTCCCCGTCGAGAACACCACCGAGGGAATGGTGACCCACACGCTCGACACCTTCCTCGACAGCGACCTCAAGGTCTGCGCCGAGATCGCGCTGGAGGTGAACATGTGCCTGCTCGCGCGCGCCGACGTGACGGTGGCGCAGATCGAACGCGTCTACTCCATCCCCATCGCGCTGGCGCAGGTGCGGCGCTGGCTCTCCGCCAACCTGCCGAGCGCGACGCTGGTCGAGGCGCGCTCGACGGCCGAGGCGGCGCGTCTGGCGCACGACGACGCCCGCGGCGCCGCCGTCGGCTCCGAGCTGGCGGCCAAGCTGAACGAGCTCACCGTGCTGCGCCGGAAGATCGAGGACCTGGCCCACAACATGACCCGCTTCCTCGTGCTGGGGCGCGATCAGGCCGACCCCACCGGCCGCGACAAGACGTCGCTCCTGCTGGTCACGCGCGACGAGGCCGGGATCCTCTACCGCGTGCTGGGCGCGTTCGCCCAGCGCGGCCTCAACATGACCAAGATCGAGAGCCGCCCCTCGCGGCGCCGCGCCTGGGAGTACGTCTTCTTCGTCGACATCGACGGACACGAGCGCGACGCGCCGGTCGCCGCGGCGATCGCCGACGTCCGCCAGGCCTCCGAGACCATCAAGGTGCTCGGCTCCTACCCGCGCGCCGACGCCCGGGCCTGACCTCCGCGGCCCGCGCCAGATCCGCGACGGCTTTTCATCACGGGGCGCGTCGCAACAGGGCCAAGGCCGCGCGCCACGGCCGCTTGACCGCCCCGCGCGGCGGTCCTTGGAACGCTGTTGCGGATCTCGCAACAGCCCTTGCGCTCAAGGGGATTTTCTGCGCGGCCGATGAACCGCTTGCAGATGCCGAAACGGATCCTCATCGTCGACGACGACCCGGCGTTGGGGGCGGAGCTGTCCCGCCTGGGCGCGAGCGTCGACGGTGAGGCGGTCATCTGCACCGGCGCGGCCGAGGCCGTCGCCCGGCTCGGCGAAGGCGACATCGACCTCTGCCTCGTCGATCTCGACCTCCCCGAGGCCGAGGGGACGGCGGTGGTCTGGAAGGCCCGCGCCTGCCGGCCGCCCGTCGCCACCGTGGCGCTGACCGCGCACGGCGCGGGCGCGGTCGAAGCGCTGCGCGCCGGCGCGGCCGAGATCGTGGCCAAGCCGTTCTGCCCCCTGCGCCTCACCGCGCTCCTGCGCCGGCTCACCGACGGGCACGACCGGCGCGCCAGCGGCGCGGCGGTGGTCGGCGATCACCCCAGCATCCGGGAAGCTCTGGCCGAGGTCGACCGCCTGGCCGCCACCGACGGGCCGATTCTCCTGCGCGGCGAGACCGGGACCGGCAAGGAGACCATCGCGCGGCTCCTCCACGGCGCGAGCACCCGCCGCGCCGGACCGTTCGTGACGGTCAACCTGGCGGCCATCCCCGAGCGGCTGGCCGGCGCCTCGGGCGACCGCGAGCGCCCGCGCTCCGGCTGGATGGCCGCGGCCGAGGGGGGGACCATCTTCCTCGAGGAGATCGACGAGCTGCCCCTGCACGTGCAGCGCCGGCTGGCGCGCGCGCTCCGCGAGCGGACGGTGAACGTACCCGGCGGCGGTCAGGTGCCGCTCGACGCCCGGATCGTCGCCGCGGCCCGCCCCGACCTCGCCGAGCGGGTCGCCGCCGGGCGCTTCGACGGCGAGCTCTACGACCTCCTGGCGGGGGCGGCGATCGACCTCCCCCCGCTGCGCGCGCGCCGCGAGGACATCCCGGCGCTGGCGGAGCACTTCCGGCGCCAGGTGAACGCCCGCGAGGGGCGGCGCGTGCCGGGCTTCGCGCTCGACGTGATGCGCCGGCTGTCCCAGCACGACTGGCCGGGGAACGTGCGCGAGCTCGAGCACCTCGTCGAGCGGCTGGTGGTCACCGCCGGCACGCGGATGGTGGTCATGCGGGACCTGCCGTCGCACCTGCGGATCCAGGTGATCGACTTCGAGCGCGCCACCCGCCGCCTGCCCGCGAGCGGCGTCGACCTGCGCGTGCTCTTGACCGAGCTCGAGGAGCGCTTCATCGCCGAGGCGCTGGCGCGCACCGGCGGCAATCGGAACCGCGCCGCGGAGCTGCTCGGTCTCAATCGCACGACGCTGGTGGAGAAGCTCCGTCGCCGCTACGTCGCCTGAAGGAAGACAACACGCACATTCTCCGTCGGTGAGCGCCGCGCGCTTTCACCGCCGCCGAACGCCGCTGTCGTCGGGATCCTGGAGACCGTCACCCGGTTGACGGCGCCCTGAACCTGGAACCGCCAATCGGTTGACGGTCGTCGCCGACAGGCGACGCGAAGCCCGCGCGGGACGCGGCCTCTGACACGCCATGAACGTGGCATGCGGTGTGCTCAAGCGGTGAGCATGCCCACGTCGACGAAGCGCAAAGCTGCCGCCAAGACCTCCTCGAAGAAGTCGGCCAAGAAGGACCTCGCCGCGCGCCGCAACGAGTACGCGGCGAAGTTCTTTCCCTACATCGAGAAGGTGGCGCGCCGGCTCGCGCGCCGGCTGCCCGCGCACGTCGAGATCGACGACCTGATCTCCTCGGGGGTCATCGGGCTCATGGAGGCCGCCGAGCGGTTCGACCCCTCGCGCGTCGATCGCTTCGAGGCCTTCGCCGAGTTCCGCATCCGCGGCGCCATGCTGGACGACCTCCGCTCGCGCGACACGCTCTCGCGCGACATGCGGCGCCTCTCGAACGAGCTGCGCGACGCCACCCGCCGCCTCGAGGCGCAGCTCGGACGGACGCCCGACCACGAGGAGATCGCCAAGCGCCTCGGCGTGGGCGTCGAGGAGCTCTACGCCCGCCAGCAGAAGCTCTCCGGCTCGTCGGTGGTGGGCATCGACGACGCCGGCCCCGACCTGCTCGAGCGGACCGGCGACGCCAGCGCCGACGACCCGTTCGAGATCGCCTCGCGCCGCGAGATGCTCGACCGCCTGGTGGCCGGGATCGGCGGGCTGCCGGAGAAGATGCAGCAGGTGCTGTCGCTTTACTACTGCGACAACCTGAACCTCAAGGAGATCGGGTCGGTCCTGGGCGTCACCGAGTCCCGCGTCTGCCAGATTCACGGTGAGGCGACCCGCCGGCTGCGCGACTCGCTGGGCGAGCTGGCCGCCGAAGCCGCGGCCTGACCCCAAGGATTTCGCGGCGTTCGGGCGGTGGCGCCTGCCTGGCGTCACCCCGAACTTTTTTCTCAAGCGGCCAGCGACATCGGCCGATGGTGTAGGCATGAGCGACACCAACAGATACATGACGCACCGTCGGTCCGCTGTCCGTGCGTCGGGCGCTCCCCTCGCCGCCTCGTCGGTCAACTCGCCCACGCGCGTCGAAGCGCTGCGCCGGCTGGTGACCGCCGGGCAGTACCAGGTCAGCCCACGCTGGCTGGCGACCAAGATCTTCCACGCCGCCGGCGTGAAGGTCCCCGAGTAGCCTCCGGACCCACACGCCGGCCTTCGACCTTTCTCAGCCGAGGTCGCCCTCGACGAGGCCGACCACGTTCCCTTCGGGGTCGCGGAACTGTCCCATGGTGACCATCCCGAGGTCCGTCCGCGGCATGACCGCGTGGCCCCCGAGCGCCGCCGCCTTCTCCAGCGCGGCGTCGATGCTGGGGACCCAGACGTAGAACGTCGCCCGCGGCACGTCGGCCGTGCTGCCGATGCCGCCGCCGATGGACGGCCCGCCGGCCCCCTTGACCATGCCGTAGCCCATGGGGTTGCCCGCGTCGACGGCCCAGCCGAACAGCTCGCCGTAGAACCTCTGCTGGGCGGCGCCGTCGCGGGCCTGAATCTCCCAGTGCACGACCCCGGGGCTGGTCATCTTGGTGGGGGCGGCGGCGCTCGCGGCCGCGCTCTGCCTCGGCGCCGCGCGCCGCTTGGCGGCCGGCTTCTTCTTCGCCGTCTTCTTCACCACCTGCTTGGCCGCCTTCGCTGGTTTCCTTGCCGTGGCCTTGGTCTTGCCCTTCGCCTTCGCCTTCGCCATTTGTCCGGGCCTCCCGTCGGTTTGAGGGCATCATCGGCCGAGGACCCGGGTCGGCGCTACTGGAAATTCCCCTGTCCGTCCGGCATCTGCCTCGCGATGCCGCGGGCGGACCAGTCGAAAGCGACCCGCGAACTAGGGCTGCGGGGCGGTCGGGGCCGGGCGGTGCTCGGCGGCCTCGGCCTTGGCGAAGGCGGCGTTGGCGATGGCCAGCTCCGGCCCGGGGTTGGCCGGCCGGGCGAAGTAGTTCGTCCCGAAGAAGCAGTAGAAGAGCGAAAAGAACGCGCCCGCGACCCAGAGCATGCCGAAGGCGACGCCCCCGAGCGGAAGTCCGAAGAGCGGTGGTCCCTTGGTGTCGGTGCTCATCGCTTCAACTAGCTAGCACGAAGCCGCGCCCAGACCAAGTCGTGATCGGACCCGGGGGTGTCGATCTGCCCGCGCGCCGCCACGGGCAGGTTGGTGCAGACGACGTCGTAGCGCCGGGGGAGGTCGATCCCGAGCTTCCCCAGCGCCACGCCGATCCGGTGCGGGATCATCGGCTCGTTCTGGCGGGCGAAGCAGTGGGTGGCGCGCGTCTCCGGATCGCTGGCGCCGAAGGCGGCGAACGGCGCCAGCAGCGCATCGAGCGCCCGCCGGCTGCGCCGCCAGCAGAAGGCGTTGGTGTCGCCGCAGGCGACCAGCCGCCGCGCGCGGCCCTGTTCCGCCAGCGCCGCGGCCAGCGCGGCCGCCTGCGCCGCGCGCTGGCGCTGGCCGCCCGCGGTGTCGAGGTGAAAGGACACCACCGTGAACGGCGCACCGCCCTCCGGCCGCAGCTCGGCCCACAGCGCGTGCTTCTGCTTGCTCTTCCCGCCGACGATGTAGCGGCGCTCGAACCAGGAGAGGGAGGTGAGGCGCGGCAGCGGGATGGTCCCGACCGCGCCGGTCTGAAGACGCCGGCCATCGGCGACGAAGGCCAGCCCCGGACAGGCCTCCTCGCGAATGACCCGGTAGCCGTCGCCGAGCGCGGCGGCGATTCGGGCGCTCGGACGCGCGTCCGCCGGCCCGTCGAGGAACCGATCCTCCTGCAGGCAGATGAGGTCGAGCCCTTCGCCGTCGCGCAGCGCGAGGTGGTGCGGCACCAGCGCCTCGAGGCGCCGCCCGTGCATCACGTTGTGAGTCGCGACGACGATCGCGTCGCTCGCGTCGTTCGACAATCGGGCAGGCACGGCGCCTGCCAATGTCTCACGACGTGAGGCCCGCCAGATCGACGACCAGCACGTCGTCCTCGAGGTGCGTGGGCGGCACCCCCAGCGGCCGGGTGGCGGGGCCGCCGATGACGTGTCCGTCCGTGCCGAAGCGCGAGCCGTGGCAGGGGCACTTCCACTCCGTGGCCGCCGCGTCCCAGCCGACGACACAGCCTTTGTGCGTGCAGTGCGCGGTGATCGCCTGCCAGGCGCCGCCCGGGGAGGGAGCCAGGAGCAGGATGTCCGGATGACCACCGCCGGGCTTGACCTCCCAGACCTGGCCCGCCTGCGCGCCCCCCAGCGCCGAGGTGGCGATGCGCAGCTTGTCGCCCTGCATCTGCTCGTCAGCCGACGGAACGACCGGGTGCTTGGCGCCGCCCTCCAGCACCGCACACCCGGCGAAAGCGGCGCAGGTCATCCCTCCCTGCGCCAGGACCAGCAATTCGCGACGCGTGACCTTGGAGTCCATGGCTGGCGAAGATGAGCATGCTTCGCCAGCTGAACAGGGGATGACCTACGCCGCTCGGCCGATGCGTCGATCGGGGATCGGGCGATCACCTTCCGGTAACCACGATGTCCGTCCGCCGGTTGAGGGCTCGGCCGGTGTCGGTTTGGTTGGAAGCGATTGGGCTTTCCTGACCCAGCCCCGCCGTGGCCACCCGCGTGGGGTCGATCCCCTTGCCGCCGAGTAATCCCTTTACTGTCTCCGATCGGTCACGCGACAGATCGAGGTTCGCGGCCGCGGTGCCGACGTTGTCGGTGTAGCTCTCGACCCGGATGGTCGCGCTCGGGTAGGCGCGGAGGA
>DATNDC010000171.1:0-17310 GCA_035607055.1 Polyangia bacterium | reverse complement strand
CTCCCTGATCGACGAGGCGGGCCGGCGCCGGCTCGAGCCCGGCGCCTTCACCATCTCCGTCGGCGGCAGCCAGCCCGACGAGCGAAGTGTGGCCCTCACCGGCGCCCGTCCGCTCGCCGCGGAGCTCGAGCTCGGCGGCGCCGTCGTCGAACTCGCTTACTGAGGGGCGCGGCTACCTACAACCGAGCGGCCCTGTGTCCTGAGACGGATAGACAGTACATGTCCCTCCGTTTTCACCAAAGGCAATGCAGTCGGTGCTGTGTTCGGCCATCCCGCAGTCCGACTCCGGATAATTCTGAGGCACGTTGATGCACTGATCTGGGTAGACGCTCGCTGGGTCGCACATGCCATTCTGTTTCGAAGTCTCGACCGTTCCGTCGCAGTCATAATCCCAGGTAACGTTACAAACGCCAGCCGCGCTCGAAGTCTGAAATCCTGCTCCCGGATGAATCATCTTCGCTACCGGGTGCGAAGCATCGTCGCAACAATCACCGTTCTGCGAGGCGTATCCGATGGGAGTCGCCGTTCCGCAAAAGCCGACCGGGGAACCTGCTCCATATCCGTCTCCGTCGGCATCAACGTAAAAGGGAGAGCAGACGCTCGAAGCGCATTGCGAGGGCAAAGTGCAGGGCTGACCATCATCGAAAAGGCACTTCGAGCCAACGCAGACTTGAGTCGAGGAGCATAGGGGGTTGCAAGTCGCCTCGGCGCCAGCAGCGCCGGCGGTGCCGGTACCAGCAGCGCCGGCCTCACCGATGCCTGCCGCCCCGTCCGAGTTGCGCCCGGCGCCAACTGCTCCACCGGCGCCCGCTCCTCCCTCCCCGCCCGCGTCCGCGCCGCCGCCTGCCCTCATGTCCGGTTGGGACGAGCCATCCGAGCCGGTCGCAGAGCCCGGTCGCGTCGGGCACCCGAGCGATGTAAACGATAAAGGAAGGGCCAGGAAGATCGGCAGCAGCCAACGTTTGGTCATGGCGCCGTTATCGCCCTGGCCCCAGCGACAGTTGCGCGTGGTACGACCTGACCCGCGCTATTTCCGAGGATCGAATTTAATTCGACCTCAGTTGGTCGTCCACCTGACGTCGGTAATCGTCATGTTGGGCATGCAGCCAACCTGCACGCCGCCGTCGGGCGGCGCCGCCGAGGTGAACTGCCACTGGAGACCGAACATCTCCTTCTCGAAGTCAGTCGGCATCGCGGGCATCCCGGTGCCGTTCAGGTCCGCGAAGTGCACGACGGTCGCCGACCCATCTGTTGGGATGGTCACCTTGAGCTGCGGGAATTGGTAGCACTGCGTGGCCGTGCAGGTCCCCTTGTTCGTGGGCGGCTCCTGCGACTCCGTCTGGAGCTGGAACGTGATCGTGCAGCCATCCGCTGTACCACCCAGCGTGAATTGAATTCCCGTCCAATTCGTGCTGTTGACACAAGTGTCGAACGACATACCGCCGCCCGCGTAGTCGGCGGCGTTCACGGTGCCAGCGAGCACGAGCGCCATCTTCGTCATGTCGATCGACGACGAGACCTTGGACGTCACGCCGGCATCATTAGCCATTGTGCCCGGATAGCCGAAGGTGTGACCGGTGAGCATCCCCGCCGTTCCCCACTGGCCAGAAGCCGTAATGCCACCGTCGCTCGAATCGGCGATGTTGAAGTTCGAGAGCAGCGGGGTCGTCGGGTTGGCCGTGCAGGCCAGCGCCATGGTCGCGCCGCCCGTCCCGCTCGCCGAGCCCCCTGTCCCCGTCGGGCTCGAGCCGCCGGTGCTGGAGGTCCCGCCGGCACCGGTCGTCCCTCCGGTGCCGCCCGGCCGGGTCTGCCCCGAACCGCCGCCGCAGCCGATCAGGGCCAAGCTGGCCAAGAGCCCCATCCCCGCGAAAGCCGGTCGCAAGATCTCCTTCGACATTTGTCTCGTCCTTTCGGTCTTTGTTAAGAAAAGACGCTCTTATCACGCTTTTTCAGCGGCGAAAAGTGTGCGGGGCCGCGTGATGGTCCGTCGGCTGCGGCTTTCCCTATCGGCCCTAAGCGACGTCCGCGAAGAGTCGGGGCAAGTCGAGGCTGAAGCCAGGGAGGCGTTCGGTCGTGAGCGCGTCGCGCAACAGCTCCTCCCGGGTCAAGCTGGGGCCGGTCCAGCGCTCCACGAAGGCGTTGGGGTCGACGACCCAGTATTCCTGCACGCCGGCCGCCGCATACAGCAGACGCTTGGTGATTCGATCGTACGCCCGGTCGGAGGACAGCACCTCGATGCAGATCTCTGGGATCCGGTCGATCGGACCCGCTTGGTCGCGAGGAATGCGCGCGAAAAAAACCATAGCGTCCGGCTGTAGAATTCGGCCCGAACCGAACCGTACCTCCAGCGGCGCCTGAGCCACCGTGCATGGGTCCGTGTGGCCGCGCGCCCACTCGCGGAGAGCGCCGACGATCCGGGCGAGAACCTCTTGATGCCAATAGGATGGGCTTGGCGACACGATTACCTCTCCGTCGACGAGCTCAGCTTTCTGGTTCGACTCCGGGAGGCTGAGGAACTCGGCCTCGGACACGAACGGTGCAGTGGCCACCGGCATGATTCTCGAATATTAGCACCCCGCCGTTGTGGGGAGCGCTCGGCCGGATCTCTACGGCATCCCGCCGTCGGGCGCGCCGCTTGGTGCGCCGCCGGGAGGCACGCCGCCGTCGGGCGGGAGCTCCTCGCGGTAGCCGAGGAGGGTGTTCTTCTCCTCGTTCTTGGTCAGCTTCACGGAGACCTTGCTGTCGGCGAAGGTGTAGGCGCGGGTCTGCACGGTGACGAAGCCGTCGGACTTGACCACCACGTCGAGGGGGCCGGAGTCGCGCGGGCGGGTCACCACCAGCGGGGCGTGCGGGGCGATGATGCCGAGGCGCTTCTTTCCCCAGAAGACCATCGCCTTCTTGCTGGAGGGGACGATGGTGAAGATGATCCTCACGTTGGGCGACGGCGAGGCGACCGCCGCGGGCGGCGCCGCCTCGCCGGGCGTCGCGCCGCCGTCGACCGCGGCGTAGAGCGCGAGCGGCGCCAGCGCCAGCGCGGCGGCCCCCACGACATAGGCTACTCGCCGCAACAGCTGCCTCCTCCGGCCTTGTCGCCCCCCTGTGGCGGGGGCGGCGGCGGGCCGGGCGGGTACTTGTTCCAGGGCTCGGGGACGTAGTCGAGGATCGGCTTCTTCTGGTCGCCCATGATGTTCCCCTCGAGGACGTTGACCGGCATCGGCGGGTCGAGCTCGTAGAGGTAGCCACGCGACGGGATGCGCATCTCGTAGACCGTGTTCTTCCAGAGGAACTGCCGCGTGAAGCTCATCGGCTGGTCGCCGGACACCTTCATGTGGCGGTGCTTGAGGATGAAAGAGTAGAGGCGGATGGCCAGGTGGTTCGGGAGCCGGTGGCAGCCGTGGGAGTAGCCGTTGGCGCTGTAGATCGACAGGTAGTCCGACGAGCCGTGCGCGCGCACGCCGTTGTCGAAGTCGTTGTGGCCGTTCTGGCCGGGGACCACGAAATAGCCCGCGATGAGGCCGTAGGCCGACAAAAACCCGGGGCCGAGCTCGTCGTAGTTCACGATGTTCTGCCACTTGCCGTTGACGATCTTGCCTTTGACCAACGACCGGATGGGCGTCGAGGCGGGCGCGATCCAGACCGGCCCCGAGACCACGTGGCGGATCACGCGCGGTCCGACGTCCGAGCCCTTGTAGCGGAAGTACTCGTATCCGTTGGAGGCCTGGTCGGCGCGCCAGCCACCGATGGTCGTGCGCCAGCGCGCCAGCGCCAGCTGCCTGCCGTTCACCTTCGCGTACAGCGTCAGCGAAGGGTACTTCTTGCGCGGCTGGGGCTTGTAGTGCCCCTGGGCGTCGAACGGCACCTCGTACCAGACGTCGCCGCGATCCACGACGATCGAGAGGTCCATCTCGGGCGAGTAATAGTCGGGGCGCGGCGGCAGCTTGACCGCCACCCGCAGCGTCTTGAGCTCGTCCTTGCCGTGCCGCTTGAAGAAGGCGAGCGCCGCCGCCGCGTCGGGGAGGCCCATCTGCTCGAGCGCCGCCTTGGTGTACTCCTCGGTCAGGTTGCGCACCTTGGACGTCGAGCCGTCCTCGACGACCTCCGCCGCCGACACCACCCGCTCGCGCAGCGCCCGCACCAGCGCGTCGTAGTCGTTGTCCAGCAGCGACCGCGACAGCGCCTCGACCGTCTTCCGGCGCAGGAAGTTGGCCTCGTAGATCATGTGCTTCTGCTGGAAGCGCCGGACCGCGATCCGCATGGCGTCGTCGTAGACGCCGGGCTGGTGGTGCTCCGTCCGCCCGGGCTGCCCCAGGAGGCCCTCGCAGGTGAGGCGCTTCTCGACCGCGGTCATGGCCGGCTTCTCGGCGGCGCGCTTCTCGACGTACTTCACCTTGACCGCCAGGTTCGGCTGCTTCTGCGCCAGGTCGTCGAGCGTGGCCGCGTGCGCTTTGCGGCGCGCCTCCTCCAGCTCCGCGCGGATGCGCGCCAGGTGACGCTCGTCCTTCTTGATGTCGGCTGGCGCGACGTAGGTGACCGTCTCCACCGCGTCGAGCGCGTCGGCGCTCTCCTGGTCCTGGCAGGGATGCTGCTCGTCCTCGAGGAAGCGCGCCCTCAGCACCGACAGCGAGGGGAAGATCCCGTAGAGCTCGAGGTAATTCTTGGCCCCCGGCGGCAGCGGCTCGCCGTCCTCGTCGAGCTGGTCGTTGGCCAGACCGACGAAGATCCGCCGGTAGCGGTTGGGGAGCGGCTGCCCGTCGGGCCCCGTCTGCTCGGCGAAGATGTAGGGCGTCCAGCCGTCGGAGAGATCGACCAGCGTGTAGCCGGCCGCCTGGGCCGCCTCGGCTTCGATCCAGCGCTCTTCACCCGGCTTGGCCGGCTGCCCCGCCTGCGCCGGGGCCGCGCCGATGACCGCCAGCGCCCGCTCCGCCGGCGGCAGGTCGGGTCGGGGCCGCAGCGCCTCGGCCTCCGACACCGGGCCACGCGGCGCGTGGGTGCGGGCCACCTGCGCCCCGTCGGCCGAAGAGGGGTTGGTCGCGGGCGCACCTTCGCCGTGCAGACCCGCCGACTCGCGGCAGCTGAGCGCGAGGACCAGGCTCGCGATCGCGAGCCCGCGACGTGGACGTCCCCTCATCCGGGACTCACCATACCAACGGAGCGGGCGCTGTCTAATCTAAATTGATCGCCTGGGGGCCGACTCAGTCGTGAAAGGAAACGCGGTTGCGGCCGGCCCGCTTGGCCTCGTACATGGCGGCGTCGGCGGCGGCGATGAGCGGCTGGGCCTGCTGCGGCTTGCGCGCCACCGCGGCGCCCACGCTGATGGTGACCGGGATGACCCGCCCCTCGTGTTCGAACCGCGCCGCCGCCACCGCCGCCCGCAGCCGCTCGCCCAGCGCCAGCGCCCCTTCCCGGCCGATCTCGCGGCAGATGATGGCGAACTCCTCGCCGCCGTAGCGGGCCAGCACGTCCTCGGCCCGGATGGCGGCGTTCATCTCGCGCGCCACGGCCGCCAGCACGTGGTCGCCCGCCTGGTGGCCGAAGCTGTCGTTGACCTTCTTGAAGTGGTCGATGTCGACGAAGAGCAACGCCAGCTCCTTGTCGTGGCGGGAGGCGAACCGCATCTCGGCGTTCAACCGATCGACGAAGTAACGCCGGTTGAAGGTGGCCGTCAGCCCGTCCCGCAGCGACGACTCGAACAGCCGCTTCTGATAGCGTTCGTCGATCTGGTCCTGATAGGTGAACTTCAGGATCGTCGAGGCGCCGAGGGAGATCTTGTCCCCGTCGGTCAGATCGCGTCGCTTGTCGATCCGCGTGCCGTTGCAGAACGTGCCGTTCGTCGATCCCAGATCGAGGAGAACGTTCTTGCCGCCGTCGCGCTCGATCGCGGCGTGCTCGCGCGAGATGCCGTCATCGAGCACGCGGACCGAGGCGCTGTCGGAGCGCCCGATGACCGAGCGCGGCCCTTGCAGCCGATGCATTTCACCGAAGCTCGGCCCGGCGATCACCAGGAGGAATGCGCTCGGCCCGCGCGGGGCCGTGGGGGGATCCATCGTGGGCTGGCGTTCGAGCGTCGTATCGTCGACGGCGGCCATCGTCGGCCCATGGTATCAGATCGATCTCGGCGGGCGCGCTGGGCGATTTTCCGGACGCCGGCGCCGTAAAATGCACTAATCTTCGATCGAATCTGCAATGCCGAGCTCGGAGCCGCACGAAGAGACAGCAGACCAAGAAGCGAAAGCGACAGCGCAAGCGAAAGCGAACGAGACGGACACGCGCCCGCCCGAAGCGGCGACCGGCGCGAAAGCAGACGAGCCGGCCTGGCCCCCGGTCGAGGCGCGCCCCGAGGAGCCGGCTGCCGGTGAACCGCCGTCCGAAGCGGCCTCGGCCGCGGCGGACGCCGCGCCTGCCGAGGCGATCCTGACCAAGCCGGAGGCGCCGCCGACGCCCGACCAGCCAGCGACGCCCAAAGCGGACGAGCCAAACGCCGAGCCCGAGCTGCCCGCCGCGGAGCCCAAGCAGGAGATGGGGCTGTCGGAGTCGACGCTCCACTGGCTGGTCGACGGCGAGCAACCCGTCGACGCGCTGCCCAACGATCCGGGCACGGCGCCCCACTACGATCCGAGCGCGCCCGTGCCGGGACGTAAGCGGACGGTGGCCGTCATCGGCGGCGCCGCGATCCTGGCGTTTGCGGTCGCCGCCCTGCTGCATGCGCAGGCGGGCGGCCACCGCGCCGACAGCGCGGCGGACGCCAACGAGCCCGGCGAGGTGGTGACCCAGCGGGCCGAAGCTGCGCTGGCGGCCGGGCGCTCGGGCGACGCGATGGAGCTGGCGCGGCTGGCGATCGCCGCCAATCCTCGCCTGGCCGACGCGTACGTGGTGATCGGAAAGATCGAACGCGACAGCGGGCGGCTCGGCGAGTCCCGCGACGCCTACCGCAAGTACCTCGACCTGGCGCCGATCGGCACCCACGCCGCCGAGGCGCGCGCCGCCCTGGCCGCCCTGCCGCCGTGAGCCGCGAGAAGCGCGCCCCGCTGTCGCTCCCGGAGCTGCGGGAGCGCTACGTCGATCGGGGGCGGCCGCTGCCGGCCGACGTCGAGGCGGCGCTGGCCGCCGACCCGCGCGCGGGCGCCCGCGCCATCTTGGAGGCGGTGGCGCGCCGCCGCCGCGACAACCGATCCGAGGGGCAACGCCTGCGGACGATGTTGCGCTTCGAGACGGCGCTCTGGGGCCAGGGTGTGGCGCGCATCGCGGGCGTCGACGAGGCCGGCATGAGCCCGCTGGCCGGACCGGTGGCCGCGGCCGCGGTCATCCTGGCGCCGGGGACGCGGATCCCCGAGGTCGACGACTCCAAGCGGCTGGACGCCGAGACGCGCGAGCGGCTGGCGCCGATCATCAAGCAACGCGCCGTCGCCTGGGCGGTGGCCTACGCCGAGGTCGAGGAGATCGACCGCATCAACATCTACTGGGCCGGTCTGGCGGCGATGCGCCGGGCGATCGAGGCGCTGGCGCCGACCGCCGAGCACCTGCTCATCGACGGCCGCAAGCTGCGCGACGTGGCGCTGCCGCAGGAGCGGATCATCGGCGGCGACGGCAAGAGCCTCTCGATCGCGGCGGCGTCGATCCTGGCCAAGACGGCGCGCGACGCCCGGATGCGCGCGCTCGACGCCCAGTACCCCGGCTACGGCTTCGCCCAGCACAAGGGCTACCCCGTCTCCGCGCACGCCGACGCGCTCCAGAAGCTGGGCGCCTGCCCCGTTCACCGGCGATCGTTCGCGCTGGTGCGCGTGGCGCTGGGGCTCCCCCCGCTGCCCCCTTGGCCGGAAGTTCCACCGGCGTTTCAACCCTGACGGAACCACCGCGACCTACCTCGCCGCCGATCGGGCGACCTCTCCGTCGGTGTGCCGCGAACTCCGCCCAAAATGCAGCCGCCGTGCGGATGGGTCTTCCGGCGCGCGCCCCACGTGCCACAATCCCTGGCGAGAGCACGCATGATGCAACCTCGGCGAGTCTCTCCGCGAATTCCGTACGACGAGGCGATCTGCCTGGCGCGGATCGACGGCAAGGGACGTCTCTATGGGCGCGGCGTCGACCTCAGCGGCAGCGGGCTGTCGCTCGTCTCGCGCGAGTCGTACCCCATCGGGACCGAGATCGAGAGCCATCTCCTCCTGCCCCACGGCCCGCGCCCGGTGGCCGGGCGGATCGTGCGCGTCACCGCGGCGCCGGGCGGGTTCGAGCTGGCGATCTCCTTCAGCGAGCTCAAGCCCGCCACGGCGGCGGCGATCGACGAGCTCCTCGCCGAGCGCTCCAAGCACGTCCTCCCCGCCAAGCTGCGCATCGACGGCGTCGACCATCAGCTGCGCTGCGAGGCGCAGCTCGATGACGAGGTCGTCCGGTTGACCGCCACGCTGCCGTTCCTGCGGCTCGACGGCGGCGTCGACGTCGTGCTCGGCGAGCAGGGCGCGGTCGCGGCGGCGGGGACCATCCGCAAGATCTCGGTCGACCCGGCGACCAAGGACGGCATCCCGCGGCTCTCGCTCGACGTCGCGCTCGACGACGAGCCGCGCACCCGCACCAAACGGTATGGGTCGCCCTCCCCGAGCGTCGTCACCACGGCGCCGCTGGTCCGCCTCCCGCCGACCAAGCTGCCGCCCCCCTGCGGCCATCCGCTGCCGTCGGTGGTGGTGGCGCCCGGGTTGCGGCGGACGGTCCTGCAGGTCGAATCGCGCCCGCCCCGGCGCCGGGTGCACGGAACGGCAGAGATCGTGCGCCGGCCGGATCTGGCGGCCTGGGCGGCCTGGCGCCCGGCGGTCGCCATGGCCGCCAGCTCGGGCCCGATCGCGGCGCTCCCCACCGAACGGCTCGACACCCTCGAGGCCCATGTCTCGTCGTTCCGGCTCTGGTGGGTGCTGGTGCCGCTGGCGGCTGTGCTGGCGGCCGCCCTGGCCCATTTCAGCCCCTGAGGCCGAGACCGGGGAGGCCGAGGCCCGGAAGGCCTAGGCAGCGTGCCCGAGCGATCCCAGATTTTGAGACATGGCCGCAGAGCGAACGGCCCTGCCCGGTGAGATCAACTACGCGCCGTTCGACCGCTATTCGCTGTTCCACGTCCTGGTCGGCGTCGCCGCGGGGATGGCCGGTCTCGGCTTCTGGGTGACGTTCGGCATCGCGGTCGGCTGGGAGATCGTCGAGCACTTCCTCAAGAACCTGGTGCCCGCGCTCTTCGTCTATCCCTCGCAGGACACGCTGGCCAACTCGGCGGGGGACGTGCTGTCGGTGCTCTACGGCTGGGCGATCGCCACGGCCGTGCGGCAACGCCGAGCGCTGCACCGATTCGCCTGACGGCGTGGTACGAACGGGCCATGCACGACGCGGAGCAAGCCGAGCTGGCCACGGCCAAACTTCGGGTCGAGGAGCTGCGCGCGCGGATCGAGCACGCCAACTACCGCTACTACGTGCTCGACGCGCCGGAGGTCTCCGACGGCGAATTCGACGAGCTGCTGCGCGAGCTCAGGGCGCTGGAAGAAAAGCACCCCGACCTCCTGACGCCCGACTCGCCGACCCAGCGGGTCGGGGGCGCGGCGGCGGCGCGCTTCGCGCCCGTCAAGCACTCGGCGCGCCTGCTCTCCCTGGACAACGTGTTCGACGACGAGGAGCTTCTCGCCTGGCGCGATCGCGTGGAGAAGGGCCTCGGCCGCCAGACGAAGTACGTCGGCGAGCCGAAGATCGACGGCGTCTCCATCGCGGTCGCTTATGACCACGGCCGCCTGGTCCGGGGCGCCACGCGCGGCGACGGCGACGTGGGCGAAGACGTCACCGCCAACGTGAAGACCATCCGCGCGGTCCCCCACCGCCTGCGCGGCGACCACCCACCCGATTGGCTGGAGGTGCGCGGCGAGGTCTTCCTGCGCCTCGAGGACTTCGACCGACTGAACGAGGAGCTGGGGAACGCGGGCAAGCCGCTCTTGGCCAACCCGCGCAACGCCACCGCCGGTCTCCTGCGGCAGAAGGATCCGGCCGTCACGGCCGAAAAGCCGCTCAGCGTCTACTTCCACGGCCTCATCCGCATCGATGGGCGGCGGCCGGAGAGCTACACGGCGACGCTGGCCATGCTGCGCGAGTGGGGCCTGCGCACGCACCCCGAGGCCAAGCCCTGCGCCGGCCTCGACCAGGTCCGGGCCTACGTGGCCGACATGGCCGCCCGCCGGCACGCGCTCGAGCACGAGATCGACGGCGCCGTCATCAAGGTCGACCCGATGGGTGATGAAAACGAGCTCGGCGCGACGTCGAAGTTCCCGCGCTGGGCCATCGCCTACAAGTTCCCGGCCGAGGAACAGACCACCAAGCTGCGCGACATCCAGGCCTCCGTCGGCCGCACCGGCGCCGTCACGCCGTTCGCCATCCTCGAGCCTGTCCGCGTCGGCGGCGTGACCATCTCCATGGCCACGCTCCACAACGCGCAGGAGGTGGCCCGCAAGGGAGTGCTCATCGGCGACACGGTGGTCGTGCGGCGCGCCGGCGAGGTGATCCCCGAGGTGGTGGCGCCCATCCCCAGCTTGCGCGACGGGAGCGAGCGCGCCTTCGTCATGCCCGCCGACTGCCCGGTGTGCGGCACGCCGATCGTCCGCCCCGAAGAGGAGGCGGTCGCCCGCTGTCCCAACCTCCAGTGCCCCGCGCAAGTTCTGGCGCGCATCGTCCACTTCGCCGGCCGCGGCGCCCTGGACATCGAGCACCTCGGCGAGCGGACCGCCGGCGAGCTGCTCGACCGCAACCTGATCGCCACGCCGGCCGACCTCTTCTTCCTCACGCCCGCAGAGCTGGGTCAGCTCCCCAACTACAAGGACAAGGCGATCGCCAACCTGTCGGGCGCCATCGCCGCGGCCAAGGACCGCCCCATCGATCGCCTGCTGAACGGCTTCGGCATCCGCCACGTGGGCGGCTCGGCGTCGCGCGCGCTGGCCGACGCGTTCGGATCGATCGATCGGATCGCCGCCGCGCCGGTCGAGGAGATCGCCGCGGTCGACGGCGTGGGCGAGGTCATCGCGGGCGCCGTGCGCGTCTATTTCGACCGCCCGGAGACGCGGGCCGAGCTGGAGAAGCTGCGGCGCGCCGGCGTCAGGCTGGAGGAGCAGCGGGCGCCGCGCAGCGGGCGGCTGACCGGCCAGACGTTCGTCATCACCGGAACGCTGGCGGCCTTGTCACGCGAAGAAGCCAAGGCGCGCATCGAGGCCGCGGGGGGAAAGGTCACCAACAGCTTGTCGTCCAAGACCAGCTACCTGGTGGTCGGCGAGAGCCCCGGGTCGAAGCTGGACAAGGCGACCAAGCTGGGCGTGGCGACGCTCGACGAGGCGGCGTTCCTGAGGATCCTGAGCGGCGACTCGGCGGATTCTCCGACGGCGGTTAACTGAAGTCGGGGAACGTCGAAACAGTCCCGAAACGTAAGACCGTCTATTGAAGAGGAAGCGCCTCGCGCGCTTCGATGGTCGCTTCACCACCCCCGCTCTCGGTCCGCACCCACTGCCCGTACTGCGCGTTCCAGTGCGGGATGACCGTGTCGCCGGCGCTGGCGGTGCGGCCCGACGAGACGTTCCCCGTCAACCGCGGGCAGATGTGCATCAAGGGGTTCACCTCGGCCGACCTCCTCGATCACCGGGAGCGGGTGACGACGCCGCTCCTGCGCGGCCCCCACGGGCGGCTCGAGCCGGTTGGGTGGGAGGCGGCGCTCGACTTCGTGGCCGAGCGCCTCCTCGCCATCCGCGCCGCCCACGGCCCCGAGGCGCTGGCGGCCTTCGGCAGCGGGGCGCTCACCAACGAGAAGGCGTATCTGCTGGGGAAGTTCGCCCGTCTCGCGCTCCGCACGCCCCACATCGACTACAACGGACGCTATTGCATGGCCTCGGCGGCGGCCGGGCAGAACCGCGCGTTCGGCATCGACCGCGGGCTCCCCTTCCCGGTCAGCGACCTCGCCGAGACCAAGACGCTGCTGCTCTGGGGCTCGAACGTCGCCGAGACGATGCCGCCGCTCATGCAGTGGATCTCGGCGCAGCAGGCGCAGGGGACGCTGATCGTCGTCGATCCACGGCGCACCGAGACCGCCCGGGCCGCCGAGCTGCACCTGCAGCCGACGCCGGGGACCGACCTGCTCCTGGCCAACGGCCTCCTGCACCTGGCGCTCGAGGACGGCCTCGTCGACGGGGGATACATCGAAGCGCGGACCGTGGGGTTCGAGGCGGCGCGCCAGGCGGTGCTGGCGGTGCACCCCGCGCACGTCGAGCGGGTGACCGGCGTGCCGATCGAGAAGCAGCGCCGGGCCGTCCACCTCCTCGGCGAGGCGGAGAGCGCGATGCTGCTCTCCGGCCGCGGCCCCGAGCAGCAGTCGAAGGGGACCGACACGGTCGTCGCCTTCACCAACCTGATGCTGGCGCTGGGCAAGGTCGGCAAGCCCAAGAGTGGGTACGGCTGCCTGACCGGCCAGGGGAACGGCCAGGGCGGGCGCGAGCACGGCCAGAAGGCCGACCAGCTCCCCGGCTACCGCCTGATCGAAAACGCCGAGGACCGCGCGGCGCTGGCGCGCGTCTGGCAGGTCGACCCCGCCGCGTTGCCCGGCAAGGGGAAGAGCGCCTACGAGCTGCTCGACGCGCTGGGCGCGGCCGGCGGCATCCGCGCGCTGCTGGTCTTCGGCTCGAACGTCGCCGTCGCCTCGCCCAACGCCCGCCACGTCGGTGAGCGGCTCGGCGCGCTCGATCTGCTGGTCGTCTGCGACGCGTTCGTCAACGAGACGGCCGCCGCCGCGCACGTCGTCCTGCCGATCACCCAGTGGGCCGAGGAGGACGGCACGATGACCAACCTCGAGGGGCGCGTGCTCCTGCGCCGCCGCGTCCGCCCGCCGCCGCCAGGTGCGCGGAGCGATCTGGAGATCATCGCGGCGCTGGCCGAGCGGCTCGGGGAGGGGGCCCGCTTCCGGTTCTCCTCGCCCGAAGAGGTGTTCGCCGAGCTGGGGCGCGCCTCGGCGGGCGGCCGCGCCGACTACAGCGGCATCAGCTACCAGAAGATCGACGCGCAGAACGGCGTCTTCTGGCCCTGCCCCGCCCCGGATCACCCGGGGACGCCGCGCCTCTTCGCCGAGCGGTTCGGCTTCCCCGACGGCAAGGCGCGCTTCCACGCCGTGCGCCACCGCGACGCTGCCGAGCTGCCCGACGCCGCCTACCCGCTCTACTTCACGACCGGCCGCTACAAGGAGCACTACAACTCCGGCGCCCAAACCCGCCGGGTGGCGGCGCTCACCGAGGTCCGCCCGGCGCCGCGCCTGCAGCTCCACCCGCGCCTGGCCGCGCGCCTCGGCGTCGCCGACGGCGGCAAGCTCCTGGTCGAGAGCCGCCGCGGCGAGGTGACCTTCGCCGTCGCCGTCAGCCCCGACATCCGCCCCGACACGCTGTTCGCGCCGTTTCACTGGGGCGGCAAGAGCGCCGCCAACCTGCTGACCGTGCCGGCGCTCGATCCGGTGAGCCGTATGCCCGAGTTCAAGGTCTGCGCGGTGCGCGCCACCGCCCTGGCGGGGAGCGTCTAGGTCATGCGCAAGAAGACGCTGGCGGTCATCGGGAATGGTATGGCCACCTGCCGCCTGCTCGACGAGCTGGTCGAGCGCAAGGCGACCCTTCGTTTCGAGGTGGTGGTGTACGGTGAAGAGCGCGGGGGCGCCTACAACCGGATCCTGCTCAGCAAGGTGCTGGCGGGCGCGGCGCCGGAGTCGATCGTCACCAAGCCCCGCGCCTGGTACGAGGCGCACGGCATCCGGCTCGTCGACGGCGCGGTCGTCAAGCGGCTCGACACGGCGGGCAAGCAGATCGAGACCGCCGACGGCGCGCGGCACCGCTACGACGCGGCGGTCATCGCCACCGGCAGCCAGCCGACGGTGCCGCCGCTCGAGGGGATGACCAGCGACGACGGCGACCTGAGGCCCGGGGTCTTCGTCTACCGGACGATGGACGACTGCGCGCGGATGCGCGCCCACGCGCGCCCGGGCGACAGCGCCATCGTGCTCGGCGGTGGGCTGCTCGGGCTCGAGGCGGCCAAGGTGCTGGCCGATCGCGGCCTGCACGTGACGGTCATCCACGGCAGCAAGACGCTGATGAACCTGCAGCTCGACGAGATGGGCGGCGAGATGCTCGAGCGCGAGATCGAGCGCTGCGGGATCTTCGTCCGCACGGCGCACACCGTGGAGGCGATCCTGGGCGACCTGGTGGTCGAAGGCGTCCGCCTCGACGACGGCAGGACGCTGGCCGCCGACATGGTGGTCCTCGCCTGCGGCGTCCGCCCGCGCGTCGACGTGGCGCGCGCCTCCGGGATCCCCATCAACCGCGGGATCATCGTCAATGATGCGTTGGCCACCGAGGCGCCCGGCGTCTACGCCATCGGCGAGTGCGCCGAGCACGCCGCCCGGACCTACGGCATCGTGGCGCCGGCCTGGGAGCAGGCCGCCGTGCTGGCCGAGATCCTCTCGGGCGAGAACCCGCTGGCGCGCTACCGCGGCTCCAAGCTCTACACCCGGCTCAAGGTGGCGGGCGTCGACGTCGCCTCGATGGGGCGCGTGGAGCCGGAGCTCGAGAGCGACGAGGTCATCCAGATCGTCGAGACCCGGCGCGGCTCCTACCGCAAGATGATCGTCCGCGACGGCAAGCTGGTGGGCGCGCTGTTCGTGGGGAACACGGAGGCGGCCGCCAGCCTGGTGCAGCTCTTCGATCGCGGCGACGCGCTCCCCGCCGATCCGCTGGAGGCGCTCTGCCCGAACGCCGCCTTCGGCGCCACGGCGCCCGCCGACCGGATGGTCTGCACCTGCCACAAGGTCAGCGCCTCCCGCCTGTGCGAGGCGATCGCCGGCGGCGCCTGCACCGTCGAGGCGCTCGGCGAGCTGACCAAGGCCGGCTCCGGCTGCGGCTCGTGCAAGCCGGAGCTCGTGCAGCTCATCGCCAAGAACGCGCCCCCGCCCAAGCTGGCCGCCGCGGGGTGAAGCGGCCGCTCAGGCGAGCGCTTCGCCGAGCGTTTCGTGCAGAAAGGACAGCGTGCGCGCAAAGGCGTCGCGCGCGGCCGCGACGTCGTAGGCCGGGCGACCGTCGTTGAAGAAGGCGTGCCCCACCCCGTCGTAGACGAAAGGCTCGAGCCGCTTGCCGGCGGCGCGCATCGCCTCGGCGAACGCCGGCACCCCGCTCGTGATGCGCTGGTCGGCCCCGCCGTAGAGCCCCAGGACGGGACACCTGATCTTGGGTATCTCCTCGGCCGCCGGCGCGTTGCCGTAGAAGATGACCGCCGCGCCAAGCTGGGGATCGCGGCAGGCGAGGAGCCCTGAGAGCGCGCCGCCCAGACAGAAACCGACGGCGCCGATCTTTTGCCCGCGCGTCTCGGCCCGCTCCTGGCGGAGATAGCGGGCGGCGGCCTGCACGGCGCCGAGCAGCGACTCCCGGCGCGCCGGCGCCATGACCGTCGAGGTCATCGCGCCGAGCGACTCGCTGACCCGCGCGCGCTCGGCTTCCGGCAGCTTGGCGAGCGCCGCCTCGCGGGCCGCGGGGTCCGCGAACAGATTCGGCGGCCCGGCGTTGACGAACTCGACCAGCTCCGCCATCCGCTCGGCAGCCAGTGGCGCCGGCCGCTTCCCGCCTTCGGAGAACAGATCCGGCGCCAGGGCCAGGTACCCGGCCGCGGCGAAGCGCCGCGTGACGTCCTCGATGTGCGCGTCGACGCCCCAGGCCTCCTGAATCACGAGGACGCCGGGGAGCGGTCCCTGGGCCCGCTCCGGGCGGGCCAGGTAGCCGGTCAACTCGGGCTTCGAGATCGTTTCCGTCAGAATCGCCATCGTTCTCCTCGGAGTCAGCCGTCGACAATCAGCCGTCGACGCTCAGCCGTTGACGCTCTTCATGCCCCGCTCTGGATAACGCTCGCCCGCGGCGACGTTCTTGGGGAACGCCGCCCCCAGCCGCGCCAGCTCCGCGGCGCCGAGCTGAACGTCGACCGCCGCCAGATTCTCGCCCAGGTGCGTCCGCTTGGTCGTCCCCGGGATCGGCACGATGTCGTTCCCCTGTGCCAGCACCCAGGCCAGCGCCAGCTGCCCCGGCGTCACCTTCTTCTCGGCGGCGATCTCCTTGACCCGGTCGGCCAGGGCGACGTTCTTGGCCAGGTTGTCGCCCGACATGCGCGGGTTCGAGGCGCGGAAGTCCCCCTCGGCGAAGTCGGCGGCCGAGCGGAACCGCCCGGTCAGAAATCCCCGGCCGAGCGGGCTATAGGGGACGAAGCCGATCCCCAGCTCGCGAATCGTCGGGAAGATCTCGTCCTCCGGATCGCGCGTCCACAGCGAATACTCCGTCTGCAGCGCGGTGATCGGGTGGACGGCGTGCGCGCGCCGGATCGTCGCCGCCGAAGCCTCCGACAGCCCCAGGTGGCGCACCTTCCCGGCGCGCACCAGCTCGGCCATCGCGCCGACCGTCTCCTCGATCGGCGTCTGCCGGTCGACCCGGTGCTGGTAATAGAGATCGATGTGGTCGACGCCGAGCCGCTTGAGCGAGGCGTCGCAGGCCCGGCGCACGTACTCGGGGCGCCCGTCGATCCCCACGAACGTCCCGTCTTCCTGGCGCACGTTGCCGAACTTGGTCGCCAGCACGACGCCATCGCGGCGCCCCGCGAGCGCGCGCCCCACCAGCCGCTCGTTGGTGAACGGACCGTAGATGTCGGCGGTGTCGAGGAACGTCACGCCGCGATCGAGCGCCTCGTGGATCGTGGCGATCGCCTCCTCCTCCGAGGCCGGCCCGTAAAAGTCGCTCATCCCCATGCAGCCGAGGCCGAGCGCCGAGACCTCGAGCTTGCTCTTGCTTCCAAGCGTCCGCGTCTTCATGGGCCGAGGTCTAGGCCCCTCGTGGTCGAGGTGCAAGAGGTCCGCTCCACCTTTTTCGTGATCGTTTGCCGAGCCTTCCGGCATGAGCCGGGACACCTACGAGGTAAGCGATGCCCCCAGCTCGTTCGCTTGGTAAGTCTTCGCCCCTAGTTTTCCCTTTGCTTGTCGCGCTGTTCGGCGGCTTCGTGGCGGCCGCTCCAGGCTGCACCGGAGGCGGGACCGGCGATGAGGGGGGAACCGGCGGCGGGACCAAGGCGACCGGCGGGACGCCGGGCACCGGCGGGGCGACCGCGACCGGCGGCGTTTCGGGGACCGGCGGCACGAAGGCCACCGGCGGCAGCGATGGGTCCGGCGGCGCGACGTCGACCGGCGGGACCAAGGCGACCGGCGGGACGCCGGGCACCGGCGGGGCGACCGCGACCGGCGGCGTTTCGGGGACCGGC
>DATNDC010000165.1:0-15053 GCA_035607055.1 Polyangia bacterium | reverse complement strand
CGGCACCTCTCGGGCGACGCTGCCCCTGCTGATCCTGCTCCATGGTGCGGGTGGAAGCGCCTGGTCGTGGCCGCTCAACGGCGCCGCCCACCTGACCGCGGCGGGGCTGGTCGAGGCGGAGGAGATCGCGCCCGTGGCGCTGGCGATGCCGTCTGATGGGCTGTGGGGCCTCGGCAGCGGTTACGTCCCGCACAGCGACGCCGACTTCGAGCGGTGGATCGTGGAGGAGGTCCCGGCGGCGGCGGCGCTGGCCGACGATCGGGTCACCGGTGCGTCGCCGCTCACGATCGCAGGATTGTCGATGGGCGGATTCGGAGCGCTCCGGCTGGGCGCGAAATACCCCGACCGCTTCCGCGGCATCTCCGCGCACTCGGCGGTCACGACGCTGGGGCGCCTCGCCGAGGCGACCGGCGATCGCCTCGACGCGCTTCCGCACTTCGGCCGCCCGGAAGGGACCGCGCTGCACTGGCTGGAGGTGAACGCCGCCCGGTTGCCGCCGCTGCGGCTCGACTGCGGCACCGACGATCCCCTGCTGCCGGGCAACCGCGCCCTGCACGCGGCGCTCGACGCCCGCGGCATCGAGCACCAGTACGAGGAGTTCGCCGGCGGGCACGACTGGCTCTACTGGCGCCTGCACCTGACCGACTCCCTCCGCTTCCTGGACGGCGCGGCGACCCGCGCGCCCCGCGCGACGCAATAGCGACTCGGCTCCCGGCGCGAACGTCGAGACGAAGCATCGGGTATCGCCCCGACTACCAAGTGCTCGTGTGGATGATCACAGTCGCGCGCTGGGGTGTAGAAACGTAGTCGCGCATGCTGGAACCTCCATCCACCCCCGACCGCGCCGTCCTGCTCGTCGAGGACGACCGAGACGTTCGCGCCTCGACCACGGAGTCTCTCGAGGACGAGGGGTTCGCCGTCGTCGAAGCCGAAACGGTCGACGAAGGGCTGGAGCGTCTGCGACAGGGTATGTCGCCCGCGGTCATTCTTCTCGATCTGATGATGCCCGTTCGTAACGGCTGGGACTTCCGGCGCGAGCAGCTCGCCGACCCGGCTCTCCGACACATCCCCGTCGTGATCATCACCGCCTCCGGGATCGGCGTAGAATCGATCCGCAAGGACATGGGCGACGTCGAGCTGGTGGCGAAGCCATACAGCAGCCAGTCCTTGGTGCAAGCGATCGGGCGCGCCCTGGCGTCACGCGCCTCCGAGTGAATCGATTCGGCCTCGTGCAAGCCGAAGCCGGTGGGGAAACCGGGGATCGAGTTTCCAGGAACCTGGGCTGAAGGATGTGCCCTTGCGCACCCATCCCTCCAGACATACATCTCTATACCTTTGAAGGAATGTGTGGTGACGACTGGAGCAGGGCATCCGGTGAGGCGCGATGAGCGGCGTAATTGAACCCTCCCTCTCGGAGGCGTCGCCGGCATCGGCCGCGCTTCCGTTCGGGTCTGCCGACGGACACGTCGTTCAGTTCTACGCTCATGACGATGAGCTCGCGAACGCGGTGGCCGACTTCATGGGCGAGGGTCTCGCCGCGGGCGATGTCGTGGTGGCAATCGCCGTCGAGGCGCACGCGCGGGCCTTCCGGGATCGCCTGCGATCGCAGGGGGTCCAAGTGGAAGAGGCCTGCGCGAGCGGGCAGCTCGTCTTCCTCGACGCCAGTTCGACCTTGTCGCGCTTCACGCGTGACGGCGATCCGGATCCGCAGCTCTTCGATTCGGTGGTCGGGGAGCTGATCGAGGAAGTGGCGGCGCGCGCGAAAGGAGCCCGCGTGCGCGCCTACGGGGAGATGGTGGACGTGCTCTGGCAGCGCGGCGAGCGCAAAGGGGCGGTCCGGTTGGAGGAGCTTTGGAACGACCTGCGAGCCCGGCGTTCGTTCACGCTGCTCTGCGCCTACGCGATGGCCGGATTTTACAAGGAGCCGGAGGCCGCGCGCCTCGTCTGCCGGACGCACACCCAGGTCGTCGGCAGGACGCGCCCCGCCGGATCGCCGGCCGCGGTCACCGGAGTGCCGCCGCAGCAGGCCGAGATGCTGGCGCGGGAGATCGCGCACCGCGAGGAGGTCGAACGCGCTCTCCGCGAAACGCTGCGCGACCTGCACACCAAGGACGAGGAGCTCCGGCGCAGCGCCGCAGAGCTGCAAGACATGCTGGAGAACGCCTCCCTCGGGCTTCACCGCGTCGCTCCCGACGGCACCATCTTGTGGGCCAATCGGGCCGAGCTCGACATGCTCGGCTACGCCTCCGACGAATACATCGGACATCCGCTCTCCGAATTTCACGTGGAGCGGGAGGCGGTGGGCGAGCTCCTGGCGCGCCTCGGCCGCGGCGAGGAGGTGCGGGAGCACGAGGCCACCATGCGCGCCAAGGACGGCTCGGTTCGGCACGTTCTCATCGATTCGAACGCCTACCTGGAGGACGGCAAGTTCGTCTACACGCGTTGCTTCACACGCGACGTCACGGAGCGCCGCCGGCTCGAGGACTTTCGCGCAGCCGCCACCGCACGCACCGAGCAGGTGGTCGAAATCACCTCCGCGATCGCCGAGGCCGTCACGGCGGACGAGGTTCTCGAGGCGGTCGTCGACCACGTCGCGCGCGCGCTCGACGCCTCCTCGGCGGCGCTCTGGCTGCTCGAGGCCGACGGTCGAACGATCAAGCTCTCTCGCGCCTTCGGCTATGGAGCGTCCGCCAGCCGGGACCTTCAGGAGCTGGCGCTCGACGCCGCCCCGACCATCCCCGTCGTCGACGCCATCCGCCGCCGCGAGCCGATCTGGATCCCCTCGCAGGAGGCGCTGTTGCGCGACTACCCGCACCTTCGGCCGACGGTCACGGCGGGCCGCTCCTATCGGGTCCTCTGCCTGCCGCTCGTCTCCCAGGACCGGACGCTCGGCGCACTGGGCATCACGATCGACGAAGAGCGCGAGGCCACGGAGCAGGAACGCGGGCTTCTCCTCCTGGTCGCGCGATACGCCGGGCAGGCCATCGAGCGACTCCGCCTGCTGGACGCCGAACGTCGCAGCCGCGCGGCCGCCGACACGGCGGCGGCCCGGGTCGAGCAGCTCTATCAATTCGCCAAGTCGGTCGTGTCGGCCGAACGGGTCGAGGAGGTCTTCGAGGCGGCGCTCGAGGCGATCGAGGGCGCGCTCCGCACGAACCGGGGGGCCATCCTGATCCATGACGATCAGCAGGTCATGCGTTTCAGGGCTTCGCGCGGGCTGTCCGAAGAGTATCGGCGGGCGATGGAAGGTCATTCGCCCTGGACGCCCGACGCGGCGGATCCCCAACCGGTTCTGGTCCCCGACGTCGAGAACGACGCGAGCCTGCGAACCTACCTGCCGCTGTTCGCGCGGGAAGGGATCGCCTCGCTGGCCTTCATTCCCCTGGTGACGCGCGGGCGCCTCATCGGCAAGTTCATGGTCTACTACGGCGAGCCGCACGCCTACTCGGCCCACGAGCTGGAGGTGGCCCGCTCCATCGCCAATCACCTGGCGTCGGTGACCGCCCGCTTCGCCGCCATCGCCAAGCTGGAGAACACCGTCCGCTACAACGACCTGTTCGCGGGGGTGCTGGCGCACGACCTCCGCAATCCGCTGGGGGCGATGATGACGGCGGCGCAGCTCCTGCTCAGGCGCCAGGAGGGGGCCGATGACCGCAACACCAAGTCGCTCAGCCGGATCGTCAACAGCGGACAGCGCATGACGCGCATGATCGACGAGCTCCTGGATCTCACGCGCGTCCGGGTCGGTGGCGGCATGCCGGTGGAGCCGCGCCGCGCGAACCTGGACGAGATCTGCGGCCAGGCGATCGACGAGCTCGAGCTCGCCCACCCCGAGTGGGACGTCCGGCGCCAGGTCTTCGGCGATCAAACGGGCAGCTGGGATCCCGATCGGCTGTTGCAGGTCGTCTCCAACCTGGTCAGCAACGCCGGGCAGCACGGACGCCTGGACGCGCCCATCGCGGTCACGCTCGACGGCCGCCAGGCGGAGGCGGTGACGCTGACGGTGCACAACGAGGGCGACATTCCCGCGGACCTGCTGCCGGGCCTGTTCGACCCCTTTCGCGGGACGCGGCAGAACGGCGACTCCTCACGCGGCCTCGGGCTCGGCCTCTTCATCGTCAAGGAGCTGGTCCGGGCGCACGGCGGCACCGTCGGCGTCGCCTCCTCCGCCTCGACCGGCACGACGTTCTGCGTCCGCCTTCCGCGCCGCACCGAGCGCCGGACCGCCTCCTAGGAGCGTGTCGATCTAACGATCTGGCCCGCGTGGGGGCAGTGGCACGGGGGTAGCTTGCGGAGCCTGAGGGCATCCGCCTCAGTCAGGCCGCATTTCTGGCGTCGCGGCAGGGCCGCAGCGGCTCAGTACGCGACCTGGTGAAGCTTGAGGAGATTGTGGGTCAGCGCGACGAGCGACCACTCGGCGCGCACCTTCACGAGCCCGCGGAGCAGGAATCGGCGAAAGCCTCGCGCCTCCTTGATCTGACCGAAGACTGGCTCCGGGATCACTTTCCGGCGTGCGTAGATGGCCGCGCCCTGCTTCGTTGCAAGCTTGCGGGCCATCCGCTGCTTGATCGTGAGGTTCGCCGGTGGTCTGCCGTGCACCGATGGCGGTGGCTCATCGTGCTTGCGGCGTCCGGTCGCGATGTACGGATCGATCTTCCACTTCACGATCTCTGTCAGATTCTGCTCCGAGAAATAGCCGGCATCCGCCGACCACTTCTCGGGGATCGCCTCGCAGTTCTGGACCACCTTCTTCACCATCGGAATCAGGTGCTCGACGTCGGGCGGCTGATTCGTCACCGCCTGGGCGACGATGATCTGGTGCTCGGCATCGACCGCCGCTTGGCAGTTGTAGCCCTGCACGAAGCCGTCGCCGCTCTTCATGATTCGGCTCTCTGGGTCGGTGAAATTCCGCTGAGCCTTGGGCTCGGGCGTCCCGTCCTTCGTTCGCGGCACCTTGTGCGTGGGCAGTGGCGTCGCGCCAGGCGGCGGCGGATCGCGGTCATCTTTCTCTGCGGCCTTGTCCGCTTCGTGCTGCGCATGGGCCTCAGCCTCCAGAGCGGCTTTCAGCTCGTCGATTCGCGCCAGGCGATCCTTGGCGCGCCGAAGATCTTCCGGCAACTCGTCGCCGCGCTTGTCCTTGCCGTGCGCCTTATCCTCCTCGGCATCCGCGGCCGCGGCTGCCTTCAGCAAATCCGCGACCTTCTCTCGGAGCCGTTGCTCGTCCTTCTGCATCCGCTCGTAGCTCATCGCCTTGTGCTTCGAGGCGTTCGCTTTCACCTTCGTGCCGTCGAGCGACACGTGGCCCAGCTTCACCATCCCCGCCGCTTGGCAGAGCCGCAGTACCTGCACAAACAGCTCCGCCAGCGCGTTCAGGTGAACGCGACGAAACTCGGAGATCGACGAGTGGTCGGGCTGCGCGCCACCGGCGATGACACGGAACGCGATGTCCTCATGGGTCTTCTTTTCGATCTTCCGCGACGACGGCACGCCCACGCAGTACCCGTAAAGCAGCAGCGCCACCATCATCTGCGGGTGGTACGGCGGGTACCCTCGCAGGTCGCCTTCGTATCGCTGGTACACCGCGGCCAGATCCAGCTTCTTCACCACGTCCATGATGAAGCGCGCGAGATGGTCCTCGGGCAGCCAGTCCAGTGGTGACGGCGGCAGCAGAAAGGCCTGGCCAGGCGTGTACGGTCGGAACGTCTTGCTCACCCTCCAAGAAGATCACAGCCGAGATCCGCTGTCGATCCTTCTCTGTCGCCGGGGCCAGGCGCCCAGCGCTTTACCCCGACAGGCTCCTAGCGAGCTGGCGCCGCCGCCGCGGCCTTGGGCTCGTCGTCGGCGGCGGCGGCGATCGTGAATCGGTGCAGCACCTTCAGCTCGCCGTCGATCAGGCTGACCGAGAGTGTCCGGCGGTCCGCCTCGATGACGGCGAATCCGTTCTTGCTGGCGGCGAACAGCGCGCGCGGCGACGGCTTGATCGGGTACGTCCCGGCCCCTCCCCCACCGGCGATCACGAAGTGAACGCCCCCCTCGGGGGCGAGGTGCTCGAGGTCGTGCTCGTGACCGCAGAGATAGAGGTTCGCGCGGCCGCGCAGGATTGGCAGGAGGTGCTCCTCCAGCGCGTGCTCGTCTCGGTACGGACCGTCGGAGACAATGGGATGGTGACCGTAGACCACCTTCCAGGGCGCCTTGCTCCGGCCGAGCTCGGCGTCGAGCCAATCGAGCTCGGCGCGGCTGACCAGGTTCGTGTCCAGCGCGAAGAACTGAACCGGTCCCGCCACGAACGAGTATCGCTCCGCCGGCATCCGCCATCCGTCCGAGCTCCCGGAATGCAGGACCTCGGCGGCCGGGCTGTCCGCCAGGACCCAGTCGTGATTGCCGAGGGTGGCGAAGACGGGGAGGTGCAGCGGGCCATAGAGCCGCTCGAACTCGCGCCGCCAGCGCCCGTCGGTCGGCGTCGGCATGCCGGCGGGATAGAAGTTGTCGCCGAGCGTGATCGCCAGATCGAAGCGCTTGCTCGCCTGGTAACGCTGCATCGCCTCGGCGATCTGTTCCTGGCGGCTGCCGCCGTCGCCAAAGTCTCCGAAGGCGAGCACGCGCACGTGGCCTCGGCTGCGGGTCTTTACCTCGAAGACGGGCGGCGCCTCCCGCAGGAAGCGCGGGAGGTTCTGTCCCGCGGCGAAGACCTGATAGCGCTCGATCTCCCGGGCCAGGCGCGCGCGGCGGCCGGGGTCGGCCGTGGCGTCGAACCGGCCCTGCAATCCGCCCGCGACGTCCCCCAGCAGCACGCGCCGCCAGGCGTTTCCGGCCGCCAGCGCGACGTCATCCGAAGGATCGGTGGCCAGGATCTTGCGAAGGAGGTCCGGCGCGCCCGGCAGCCAGGTCATCTTGCCGACCAGCGCGGCGCGTTTCTTGTCGTCCTTCTCGGCTCGGTACGCCTGCTCGAGCTGCTTGAGATCGGGGCCGGTCGCCGGGGCCGCGACCTCGTCGTCCGTCGCGGCCACCTCCGACAGCAAGGGAGCGGGAGCGGCCAGCAAGACCAGCGGCAGCACAGCCAGAGGGACGATCCGGGAACGCAGGGAGCCTCGGCGAGGAGAGGGCGATGACATCACGTTTGCTCGCCCGGGAGCGTAGCGCGTTACCGGGAGGGTAGCGCGTTACGAGGTGGAGCGCCGTTTTCCGCGGCTCCGGCGCGCACGGGCCGCGAGCACGGCGGCGACAGCGCGCCGGTCACCGGCTCTGCCATTGACTCAGGGCGCCTCGGGGTGCCTGCGCTCGAACTCTGACTCCGCGCGCTCGTTCCATTCGACGACCCCCCGCATCGCGTCCTCGTACGAGGCCGTGTAGTCGAAGCTGAGGACGAACAGTCCGGCCAGGCTCGTCGCGAGCAGGGGCCAATCGTGGCTCCAGGTGAGCTCCGCGCGGCGGTCATACGCGACCACGGTCGGGACGACGACGGCCGCGAGACTGGCGAGCGCGATGCTGAGGCGGACGGTTCCGCTCCAGGGCCGCCCCACATAGAACTGCCCCCATCCCGGGACGAGCGACCAGGCCGCCGCCGCCGACTTCTTCTTCAGATGGACGCCCTCGGCCTCCTTGGCCAGGCTGGCCAGCGGCGTGTTCGGATTTTCTGCGACGAGAGCGGCAAAGGCGTCGCTCCCGGACTCTCTCGGCAGACCCAAGACGTCGCTGCTGGGATACGCCCACCCGAGGCGATACAGCGCCAGGGGTCGAAGCGCCGTCTTCGGCTTCTGCGAAAGCAGCGTCTCCCACAGCTGGATGGCCGCGTCGGTGGAGCGGAGTCGCAAGTCGAACAGATCGAGGGAGCCGGCGAAGGATTGCAGCGCCGGGAAGTCGGTCGCGGCGGCAGCGAATTCGCCGACGGCGGCCAGCGTTCCTCGGGACGCCAGCGCGTACCGATACTGATAGAACCCCTCGGCTTGCATGAAGAGGACCCGCTCGTCGCGGGGCACGCCGAGCGCCTCCACGCGCCCCGCTGTGTTCTCCAGCCGACGTTGCGCCCGCACGTACGTCGCGTCGGCGGACGAGATGAGGACCGTGGACGCGCAGCCGGCCGACGTCAGCCCCCCGGCGACCACGCCCAGGCCGACGGCGAGAACCAGCGCACAGCGGGGCTCCGACACGGGGCCGGACCTTACCGCAATCCGCGGGTCCGCGTGGGCGCCCCGGCTCGCCGGCGCTAGTAGTGAACGTCGACGCCGCCCCAGGCGGCGCGCGGCGCCCCCGGGCCCTGGAAGCGCGGGTCGAGGTCGCTCGGGAAGACGTTCGTCGCGTCGCCGAGCACGCCGAAGCTCGCGTACTGCGCGTTGAAGATGTTGTCGACCAGCGCGAAGACGGAGAGCGGCTTCCAGACGTGGACCTCGGCGCGCGCGTTGACGATGACGTACCCCGGGATCGGCGGGAGGCGGTTGGCTTCGTCGCCGCGATAGTACTGGCTGCTGTCCGCGACCAGGTTGACGCCCGCCGTGAGGCCGAACCCCGCGACGTAGGTGACGGCGACCTTGACCATGTGCAGCGGGATGGACGGAATGCGCGCGCCCGACGAAACGCCGATCATACCGTTGGTGGCGTCGGGGTGCGTGACGGAGCGCTCCGTGAAGGGGGACTCGAACCTGGCGTCGGTCAGCGTGTAGTGCAGGCCCCACTCGATCCGCGAGGCCTTCCCGATCTTCTGGCTCCCGGTGAGATCGGCCTCCATGCCTTGCCGGCGCGTCTCTCCCACGTTGGCGAAGTAGCCTTGGTTGGCGACCATCCCCGAGCTGATGAACAGGATGTCGTTGTCGTTCACCGTCTGGAAGGCGGTCAGGTCGTAGCTGAGCCGACGCCCGGGCCGATGAAAGCTGCCGCGGATGCCCGCTTCCAGCGTATGGGCCACCACCTGGGCGAGCGGCGGGTCGGAGAGGAAGGCGTTCGGCAGGCGGCAGGGATCCGTCGGGCTCGCGCAGGTGAGCTCCATCGCGGTCGGGGCGCGGTTCGACTCGCTGAAGCTGAAGTATCCGCCGGCCCACCGCCGCGGCTGATAGCTCACGCCGGCGGCGGGGTTGAAGTGGCCGAAGCCGTGGTCGCCCGTCAGGTCGCCGCCCAGTTGATCCCGGAGCGAGAGCGACGTCAGGTTGAACCTGCCGGAGACGACCAGGTGAAGGTCGGGCCGCGGAGAGAACGTGTCGCTGGCGTAGAGCCCGAGATCGTTGGTCACGCTGTCGACAGCGATCGGCGAGGTGGGATCGAGGAAGCCCTCGTCGATGGTGTTGCGGTTCATGTCGAGCTCCCCGACCGTCGTCGACGAGCGAAACCGGACCCGGCTCTGGTCCGCCTCGGCTCCGGCGAACAGATGATTCTCGCGAGCGGCGAGCGGCCGGTTCACGGCCAGCTGCGCCGCCAGTCCATAGCCGGTCTGGCGCGTGTCGGTCCGGTTCTCGGCGGCGTCGAGGGCGTCGTCGAACATCACGGGAGCGCCGGCCGAGCTCAGGATGGGCACCTCCATCCCGTTGCCGTCCGTCGCGCACAGGTTGCCGGGTGTCGCGGTGCACGCGCTCCAGTCGTGCTGATCGCCGTTCGACGTCTTGGTCCGGTTGGTGCGGATGAACGCGGTCCCCGACAGGCTGATGTCCGGCACCAGACTGCGCTCGGCCCGCAGGGTCGCCATCAGCAGCTGGTTCGCCGTCGTGTCCGGCGCGGTGAAGACGGCGCTGCGGTCGACGGCCAAAAGCTCGATCGGCGCGGGGCCGTTGCCGGCGAGGTTCGTGTTCGCGGCCATGAGCGTGAGCGTCAGCTTGGAATCGCCGTCCCGATACGAACCGGCCACGAACCCGCGCTCGGAGCTGGTGGGCGAGAGCTGGCGCCAGCCGTCCTCGTCGAACAGCTCCGCGGCCGCGAAGAGGCCGAACCGGTCGTTGTGGGTCCCCCCGCTGGCACGGACCAGCTTGCGGTTCCACGAGCCATAGAGCAGCGTGGCGTCCACGCCGGGCGCCGAGAACCCGTCCTCCGTCTCGATCGAGATCGCGCCACCCAGCGTGTTCAACCCGAACACCGGGTTCGACCCGGGCATCACGTCGATCGAGCGGATCGCGTTGGTGGGGAGGAGGTCCCAGTTGATCGTGTCCCCGAACGGCTCGTTGAGCCGCACACCGTCGAGAAAGATCGAGAGCCCCTGCGGCGCGCCCAGCAACGGCGAAGCGAGGAATCCGCGATACTGCAGATCGGGCTGGAGCGGGTTGTTCTGCACGTCGTTGAGGTGGACGCTGCCCATCGTCTCGCCCAGGTAGGACGACAGATCGAGGCTGTGGTGTTCCTCCAGCTCTTGCCCCGTGCCGATGCGGACGTTGGCCGGAACCTGCTCCAGCGGAAGGCCCGAGCCATGAATCGGCGTGGTCCCGACGACGATCGTCTCATGCGTCGAGTCCGGCTTGGGCGGCGGTGGCGCCTCGGGGGTCGCGGTCGGCGGCAGAGGGACCGGCGCGCTCGGAACTTCCGCCGCCTGCGGGGACCTGGCCAAAAGCAAACAGAGAACCAGCGCGCCGGCCGTCAATCTCACCCTGAACACGAAGCCACAAGAACGTGCCGGCGGCGAGCCCGTCAACAATCATTCCATCGCAGGGCTACGGCAGGCCACGATCGCCGCGCCGGCCACCGACTCGATCACGAACACCTTGTACTTGCCGATGGCGGCGGCACGCGGGCGGTAGACAGCAGGAGGGGGGCCGCACTCGTGCCAGTGGTAAGCTGCCGCCATGGCCGTGATCGCGACCGCCACCGTCGACAGCGCCTCCGGGTACGCGCAGCAGATCGAATCGGGCGGCCACGCGCTGACCGCCGACGAGCCCGCGTCGCGCGGCGGAACCAACACGGGACCGAGCCCTTATGGCCTGCTGCTGGCGGCGCTGGGGGCCTGCACCTCGATCACGCTGCGCATGTACGCCGACCGAAAGGGCTGGGAGCTGGGCAGCGTCCGCGTCGCGCTCCGCCACCTCAAGACGGCGGAGGGCGGAGACGAGATCGAGCGGGACCTGGCCTTCGGCGCGCCGCTGACCGACGAGCAGCGGGCGCGCCTCGCCGAGATCGCCGACAAGACGCCGGTCACCAAGACCCTCACCGCCGGCGTCTCCATCCGGACGCGGCTCCTCTGAAGCGCGGCTAGAGCGCGTCCTGCAGCACGGCGCCGCTCACGTCGCCGATCCAGACCTCTCGCGGGCGCGGCGCCCACATGCAGTTGATGTCCTGGCCGCTCGGCGTGGTGGCGTAGCTCCAGGCGGTCCCGTCCCAGTGGACGACGGTCCCCTGATCGCCGCCGATCCAGACGTCGTCGGGACCCGTTCCGGTCACCGCCGTCAGATCGTGCATCGTGCCGGCGTCGACGGAGGCGACGGTGCCGCCGTCCCAGCGCAGGACCGTCCCGCCCTTGCCGACGAACCAGACGTCCGTCGCGCTGTCGACCCACAGCCCGTAGAGCTCGTTGGTGTTGACGGTGTAGATCGCGTTCCAGGTCCCGCCCGCGGAGGAGGCGATCCCGCCGCCCGAGACGACCGCGTACATCGTGCTCGTGTCCAGGCCATCGATGGGGCCGAGGTAGCTGCCCAAGAGCTGCGAAGTGACCGGCGACCAGGCGGCGCCGTCCCAATGCGACTGCGCCCGGCCGACACCCCACACGCTGTCGACCGCGTCGGCCCAGATCGCGTACCGCGTGTCGTCGGCGCCACCGACCTCGTCCCACTCGTGCCCGTTCCATTGGTACATGTCGTTGCGCACGACATCGAAGGCGTAGGCGTTGCTCGCGGTCACGGCGGTCAGATCGGCGAGGCTCCCCGACGCCGGTGTGGGGACGACGTTCCAGTGTCCACCCGTGTAGTGAACGGCGGTCCCGAACTGACCGGTGACCCAGATGTCGCTCGGGCTGCTCCCGCGGATCGAAAAGATCGCCGGCGAAAAATCGTAGTTGGGGTTGTTGGCCGTCTGGTACAGCGTCGAGAACCCGTGCGGCGTCCCGCCCGATCCGCAGCCCGCAACGGCCGCCGCGGCGACCGCCCCCGAGATCCAGCGCAAACCTATTTTCATCGTTCCATGGTCCCGTTGCTGCGCCCAGCGGTCAAGTTCAACCCGCGGTCGCCCCCCCCGGTCTGCGCTTCGCGCTCGACTCCTCCGTCGACGGGTCGACGGACCTCCAGCTGGCCGTCGGCGTCGAGCCCTAGGTTGTGGCCGGCGGCCCGGTGGGCGCACAATCGAGGACATGAAGATGCTCGGGTGGGCGCTGGGGTCGTTGTCGTTCGTGGTGATCGGGTGCGGCAGCGGCGGCGGCAACACGTTCTCCTGTCTCATGGGGACAGGCACCAGCCGGCTCTGCATCGAAACGACGACCAGCGTCCCGGGGAATCCCAACTGCGGCGGCGGCATGCAGGTGGCCGCCTGCCCGCGGACGGGCGCCGACGGCGCCTGCCTCCAGTCCGTCTCGCTGGGCGGCGCCTCGGTGAGCCAGACGATCTGGTACTACTCCGGCTCGCCGACGGCGACCAGCCAGGAGATGTCCGACTGCGCGGACAACGGCGGCCGATGGACGTCGCCGTAGCGGCGACCGTCGGACGCCCGCCACGGCGGCCGCGCCGACACGCGTAGCTCCGTGATACCGTAGGCCGCGCGATGCACCTCGCTGCGGTCCTGCTGGCGGTCGAGCTTGCGGCGGCCGCGAGCGCGCCCGGGCCTGCCGCCCCGAGCGGAAACCAGGCCCCGGCCCCGGAAATCGCTCAGCGCGTCTTCTTCGATGACGGCGGCGCCGCGATCAAGCCGACGTCCCTCCCGGCGCTCGACGCGCTCGCGGCCGAGATCAAAGCGCACCCCGAGAGCTTCCCCCTCATCGCCCTCGACGGACACGCGGCGCCCAACGAACGAGGGCCCATGCGCTTGTCGCTCTCGCGCGCGACCGCGGTGCGCCTGGCGTTGATCGCCCGCGGCGTCGACGGCGCTCGTCTCTTGGAGCGGGTCTCGGGCGCAACGATGCCGCCCTGTGAGCAGAGCCGCGACGTCTGCTGGGAACAGGAGCGCCGGGTGGAGTTCGCGATCCTTCACCCCTCCCCGCCGCCCGAGACGGCGGCGCCCCCAGAAAAGGAAAAGGAAAAAGAGAAGCCCGCCGCCGAGAGCCCGTCGGAGGCGCCGGCCGCGGACAGCAGTAAGCGGCCCGAGCTGCTCGAGCAGGTCACCTTCGCGCGCGGCAGCTCGGTGCTCACGCCGTCGGAGCTGCAGCCGCTGGATCTCGTGGCCGGCTTCCTCAAGGCGAACCCGATGTCGCTGGAGATCGAGGGCTACGCCGCGGAGGGCGAGCGCGGCGGTACCGAGCTGGCCCGGGCGCGCGCCGAGGCCGTGCGCGCCTACCTCGTCGCCTGCGGCGTGAGCGCGGGCGGCCTGATTGTCCGCGCCCGGGGAACCGAGGCGCCGGTGTGCCGGGAACGGACCCGCGAGTGCCGGGCGCGGAACCGTCGGGCCGAGCTCAGATTCTCCGACGCCCGCCCCTGAACGGGCGGGCGTCGCTCGCCGTCACTCGCTGCCTTACATCGTGCCGCCGGTCCCGGTCGTGCCGCCCGTCCCGCTCGTCCCGCCGGTCCCGCTCGTGCCGCCCGTCCCGCTCGTGCCGCCGGTCCCGCTCGCGCCGCCCGTCCCGCTCGCGCCGCCGGTCCCCTTGGTCCCGCTCGTGCCGCCTGTCCCCGTCGGAGGGGGCGGGAGCGGCGGTAGGGCCGTGTTCTGCGTCCAGTCAATCGCCGTCGGGTCGGCCGCTACGGCGGCCGCCCCTTGAGCGGCGGGCGAGAGCCCGGTGAGCGAGTTCAGGAACTCGACGAGCTCGGAGATCTCCTCCTCGGTGAGGAGCAGCGGGCGAATCTTGGGATCCACCGTCCCGACGTAGGTCCCCGGCGGTCCTCCGCCCGCGTTGTACTGCCGCACGACGTCCTCCAGCGAGGTCACGGTGCCGCTGTGGAAGTAGGGAGCGGTCTGGGCGACGTTGAGGAGCGACATGGTGCGGAAGGCGCCCTCCAGGCTCTCGTCGTAGAGCGTGCAGGCATTCGTCGTGGCGTTCCGGGTCACGCAGTGGTCCTGATCCTCCTGCTGGACCTCGAGCAATCTCTGCAGCCCCAGCTGCGGATTGTCGCTGTACATGCCCGCACCGTTGAAGATCAACGGCGAGGTCGGATTGGCCTGCACCGTCGCCAGGTTGCCGAGGATCGCCTGCATCACGCCGGCGCGCCCGCGGTTGGGCGTTATGGCCGTGGTCGTGTTGGGGATGAAGTCGAGGTTGGGCACACCGACGTTGTGGAACTTGTTGTCGGTCAGCGTGGGACCGTAGTGGCACTCGTTGCAGGCGGCCTTGCCGATGAAGAGGCCCAGCCCCAGCTTGGCCTTCGGGCTGAGCTGTGAGAAGTCCTTGTCGCGGACGTACTTCTGGAACGGCGACTCGGGCGTCAGCAGCTTTCGCGGGTAGGCATCGAACGCCCGTCCGAGGTTGGCGCGAATCTGACTGATGTTGTTCTGCGCGTCCTGAGGCATCATCTCGAACGGCCCGTCCGGCGCGCTCGCGCTGGACTTGGGCCCACCCGTGGCCGGATAGACCGAAGTTGGATCGGTCGGCGGGATCCCCAGCCGCGGATCGAGCGGCGTGGCCGGGAAGGCATTGTTGTACTCAGTCAAATACTTGGTGTAGAGGAAGCGCGCCTGGGCGATGGGCGTGGCCGAGGTGCCCCAGACCGTGGTGCCGTGCTCCACCAAGCTGTCGAAGCGGCCCGTGGAGGGCGTCCAGTCGTACCAGGCCAAGTTCAGCATGGCCCCGGTGTTGGTGGTGAGCCAGCTGATGCCTTCCGAGATCGGACCGCCGCGCGAGTCCGTGAAGTACGACGTGCCGTGGCAGGTCACGCAGGCGACCTTGCGGATGTCCCCCGCGTTGCCCGAAGGCCCGGTGAGTTTGATCGCTTCCGCGACGTCCGGGTCGAAGAACAGCTGCTGGCCAAACTTCGATACCGTGTCGTCGGTCACGGGATCGAGGTTGTTGAAGGGAT
>DATNDC010000161.1:0-26492 GCA_035607055.1 Polyangia bacterium | reverse complement strand
GCCCCGGCCCGGGCTCGGCGATCTGCAGGCAGAGCTCGTGGTTGTCGATCGCGAAGCGCCCGACGCGCGGCGAATCGAACCCCACGCTCCAGGGGCGCTGCGACTCGCCGTCGAAGGTGCCGTTCCAGAGGATGTTCTTGCCGGCGGCCTCGGACGGAGCGGCGGACACCGACATGGCGGTCTCGGCCCGCAAGGCCGCGGGGAACGAGAGGGCGAGGATCAAAACGGCGAGGAGGGTTCTCGTCATGTCCGCTGCGGACAGCAAGCGCCGCGCCACGCTGTCTCGGCCGCTCCGCCGCGCCGCACGGGCCGCGACGAACCGCGCGCCGCGTCCGCGGACGTTCGGACGGACGTCCGGACTCCCACGCGCTTTAGACTCATGGACGGCAGATTCGGTCGTTTTGGATGATACGTCCATCGATCATCGCAGGTTCCCGGCCCCACCCGGACGGGCGTCAAAAGCCAAACCGGCGCAGGGGCTGGCTCGACAGGACCGGTCGGCGCACGCGGAGTATGCTCGCGAAGACATGCCGCGCGACTGGGACGCCGCCTCCTACGATCGGGTTTCCGGGCCCCAGACGCGCTGGGGGCGCGCGGTCGTCGACCGGCTGCCGCTGGCCGGCGACGAGCAGGTGCTGGACGCCGGGTGCGGGACCGGACGCGTGACGGCGATGTTGCTCGAGCGGCTTCCGCGCGGGCGGGTGGTGGCGCTCGACGGCTCGCCGTCGATGATCGTCGAGGCGCGCCGCCGCTTCGCGGGTGACGCGCGGGTCGAATTCGTGACCGCCGACCTGGCGCAGGAGCTCCCGCTCGCCGCGCCGGTGGACGCGGTCCTCTCGACCGCGACCTTCCACTGGATCGCCGACCATGGCGCGCTCTTTCGAAACGTCGCGGCCGTGCTGCGACCGGGCGGGCGCCTCGTCGCCCAGTGCGGCGGGGCGGGGAACGTCGCCCGCGTCACCGCCGCGCTGCACGCGGTCGATCCGACGCTGCGGCAGAACAAGAACTACGCCACGCCCGAGACGACCGCGGCGCACCTCGGCGCTGCCGGCTTCGCCGACGTCCGCGTCTGGCTGCAGCCCGAGCCGACGCGCTTCGAACCCGGCGAGCCGCTGGAGACGTTCCTGCGCACCGTCATCCTGGGCGACGTGCTGCCCGACATCCCGGAGCCGCGGCGCGCCGCCTTCGTCCACGACGTCGCGGCGCGGATGGAGGTGCCGGAGATCGACTACGTTCGCCTCAACATCGAGGCGCGCCGGGCCTGACGTCGGCCTAGAGCTTGGTGATGTCCGGCAGGCTGCCGTCGGCGTTCCGCTTGGCGGCGGCGGCCGCGGCCGCGGTCGCCTTGGCGGTCACGTCGCCGGTGTGCGAAATGTTCTGGAACGATCCGCCTTCGTTGTTCCAGGCGCCGCACCCGGTGCAGGTCATGCTGGCCGGGTTGCTGTTGTTGGTGAAGCCCCAATCCGCTTTGTGGCCGCCGTTGCCGTTATTGTAAAAGGCGAACAACGACGACATGACGTGTTTGGCGGAGACGCTGTTGCCGCCCATCTTGAAGCCGTTGCCGTTGCTCTCCGAGCCGGCCGTGGTGGCCCCCATGTTGAAGGCCCAGGAGTTCTTGATCGTAACCGGGTCGGTCCAGGCATAGAGGTCATAGCCGTCGTCGGCGTTGTCCCAGGCGCGGCAACCGTCGAACACGTTGCCGACGCCGCTCCCCTTCTTGGCGCCGAACCCGTCGGCGTTGGCGCCGTTACAGCGCTCGTCGTGGTTGTGGTACGAGTCGACGTCGGTGATCGTCGCGTAGGAGCCGCTGCCGGTGTAGCCCGAGCTCGAGTTGATGAGCACGCCGGTGTCCTCGGCGTCGTGCACCGCGCAGTTGGTGACGAAGTCGTGCGCGCCCTGCACCAGGATGCCGCTGTCGTTGGAGCCGCTCACCTCGAGCCCCTGCACCCGGTACCAGTCGGCGCCCATGTCGATGCCGTAGATGTTCTTGTCCGCCGGGTTGTCGCCGCAAGCGAGACGGGGTTGGCTCGAGAAGTCGAGGATCGGCTTCGTCGTCGCCGCCGGATCCGCCATCATGGTGATGATGCGGCTCGAGGTCCCCATGCGCGTCTTCTTGAACTCGATGCGCGTGCCGAGCTTGTAGGTCCCCGCCTTGAGGCACATCGTGGTGAGCGTGCCCGAGCAGACGTCGCCGTTGGCCGCGCCGCTGACACCGGGGCAGACCAGGTCGTAGGCGTGCTGCGGCGTCAGCACCGGCGCCGCCTGCGTGCCCGGGTTGCTGTCGTTTCCGTCGGGCGCCACCCAGATGTCGCACGGCCCGCTCTTCCCGCCCGTGCCTGACGATCCACCCTGGCCGGTCGCGCCCCCCGTCCCGGTCGCACCGCCGGTGCCCTTGGCGCCGCCGGTTCCGGTCGCCCCGCCCGTCCCCGTCGCCCCGCCGGTTCCGCTGGCGCCGCCGCCGGTGCCCGTCGCTCCCCCGGTCGCGTGTCCTCCCGTTCCCGTGGCGGCGCCACCCGTACCGGTGGTGCTGCCACCGCTACCGGTGGTGCTGCCGCCGCTGCCGGTCGTCCCGCCGGTGCCGGTCGTGCCGCCGGTGCCCGTGGTGCCGCCGGTGCCGGGTGGAGCGGAGCCGCCGGTGCCCGTCGTCGCGGACGATCCACCTTGGCCCTTGACGCCGCCGGTGCCGCTCGACGCCGAACCGCCCGTCCCGCTCGACGACGAGCCGCCCGTCCCTGTCGTCGACGTCCCACCGGTGCCAGACTCGCCGCCCGTCTCGGGCGTCGCGCAACCCAGGGCGATGATCGCCGGCCATGCAATGAAGAACGCGAGACCGAGCGATCGACCAGAGCGGAGACTGCGCATCATGATGACGTCACCTCGTGAGGATTGAAGACCACCGGCGCGCCTCGCGCGTCGCCGGAACGAAGCTAGGGCCACCCGCCGACGCAAGTTGAGTTGTCGCCCGGCCCGCGCGCGGCTCACCGCGGCGAGCCGTTCCGCGGGCGGCGGGCAACCAGTGTCGCGGAGGTCCGCTCATGCGCATGCGTTCGACCGTCGCTGGGCTCGTTCGAGTTCCTGGAATGCTCGTGCTGGCGTTCGCGTTCGGCGCGGGATGCGCCACCCCCGAAACATCCGGCGAATCCGGCACGGGCGGAACCACCGCCTCCGGCGGCGCCACCGGCTCCGGCGGCAGCGCCGTGACAGGAACGGGTGGCGCCAAGACGACCGGAACCGGCGGCAGCAGCCCGACGGGCGCGGGCGGCTCTGCCCCGGGGACGGGCGGCAGCAACTCGGGCGGCACGACCGGCCAAGGTGGATCGTCAGGCGTCACGGGCACCGGCGGGACGACGGGCCAAGGTGGATCGCCCGGGACGACAGGCAGCGGCGGCAGCGCCACCGGGACGGGCGGCGCCGCGACCGGAACCGGGGGACATGCGACCGGCGGCGCGACGGGCACCGGCGGCGCGACGGGCAAGGGCGGCGCGACAGGCACCGGGGGAGCCACCGGGACCGGCGGCGCGACCGGCACCGGCGGCGTCAAGGGAACCGGCGGCGCCACGGGCACGGGCGGCGCCGGCGTCACGCAGTCGGCGAGCTGTCAGATCCCACCCTGGCCGACCGCGACCGGCTCGCCCGTCAGCATCTCGGGCACCAAGTCGGTCAGCGGCGTCTACGACGGCAAGATGGCGCTCCACAACGGCACCCTCAACGACTGCAGCACCGGCGACCAGAGCAGCACCAAGGCGATCATCGAGATCGCCGACGGCGGGACGGTCAAGAACGTCGTCTTCGGCGCGAAGATCGGCGACGGCATCCACTGTCTCGGGAGCTGTACGATCGACAACGTCTGGTTCCAGTACGTCTGCGACGACGCGATCACGATGCTGGGCGGCTCGGGCAAGACCGCCACCATCACCAACAGCGGGTTTCAGGGGGCGCGCGACAAGACGATCCAGCACAACGGCGACGGCAGCACGGTGGTGATCGACCACGTCTACGTGAACATCGCGGGCAAGCTCTACCGCTCGTGCGGACAGGGCTGCAGCAGCTCGGCCAAGCGGACGGCGAAGATCAGCAACGTCGTCGCCCTCGGCGCCAGCGAGATCGCCGGCGTGAGCACCAACGACCACGCCACGCTGAGCAACATCTGCGCTTACCGCACGCCCAGCCTCTGCCGCACCTACCAGCCAGGCAGTGAGACCGAGACGACGACCGGCGCCAACGGCACCAACGAGGGTCCCGACTCGAACTGCAGCTACGCGGGGACCGACACGCACGCGCTGCTCAGCGACGTCACGGGGAGCTTCTCCACCGACGTGCTCTGTCCGGGCTCGAACTCGGTGAAGAGCGGCAGCACGGCCACCGCCTGCATCAGCGGGTTCAGCTCCTGCCTCAAAGGGTGCGCGCCCGGGAGCTACGGCTTCAAAGAGGCGACCTGTGGCAGCGCCAACACGTACACCGACTCCGGCACCTGCGCGCTGCCGTCGGATGCGTCGATCGCCGCGCACTTTGCCGGCAGCAACGCGAGCAGCGCCACCAGCACCGTCACCAACAACGACACCTGCACGACGGAGTGGGCCTGGGCGAGTGACGGCTCCGGAAAATATTGCATGTGCGTCTACAAGCCCGGCTACTACCAGCAGTCGTCGAGCAGTTGGACGGTCTGGGACTGCCAGTCGCAGTGGTGGTGAGCGCGCGCCCGCGGTCGAGCTGCCGCGCGGCGCATCCTTGAATGCGCTCGAGCGCAGCTTACGTTTAGCCCCGTATAAGGAAGCAGGAACCTGGAAGGGGGGCGGGAGGCATGCATCTCAAATTGGGTCAGTTGCGCTGGCGGCCGGTGATGGACGCGAACGCTGAAATGATTGGACGCGTGTGGGCGCCGCTCGTCGACACCGAGACCTGGCTGGTCGACACCCTGCGGGTCGCGGTGCGGCGCCGCGCGGCCGGCGCGCTGGGGATGGTCTGGTCGTTCTTCAAGCGACCGATGCTCGACGTGCCGACCGGGCTGATTCACGCGGCGGGCGACGCGATCATCTTGCGCGTCTCGATGGCCGAGCTGCGCGAATCGCCGCCGGTCCCCGTGGAGGAGATGGCCGCCGCCGTTCACTGACGGACCGCTTCGGGCCAGGCGCGGCGGCCGTGCGGCCGGCCTGGCGTTGTCGCGCCGGCAACAGGCGCTGTCTGCCGATCAACAGGTCGGCACGTCCGCGGGCGTTGACGCGCCTGACGTGGCGGTCGCCGCGTGGCCCGGCGTTTGCTCGAACGATCGAATTGGTAGTTTCGCTTAACCCTGGCCGGCAGGGAGACAATGAAGGCAAACAGCGTACGTCTCTTCCACATCGAGATGCCCTCGGAGAGCGCGCCCGTAGAGGACGCGCCGCCGCCGGTCCGGACCACCGCCCCGGAAGAGCTCGCGCCCCGGGTTCGCAAGACGACGGTCGACGTCTTCAACGACGAGATGTCGGTGCTCGATCGACCGCTCGAGGGCGAGGTCGAGTACTACGACGAGCCCAAGCCGCGGCGCTGGAAGGTGCCGGCCATCGGGTTGGCCATCTTCATGGTGAGCTGCGCCGGCGGGTATCTGGCCTTCGCGCACGGCCGCGCCCCGAGCGCCCGGCCGACGCTCGCGACGGCGCCGCTCCCGCCGGCGGCGACGGCAGCCGACCCGCCCGCCCCGCCGGTCGTCGCGCCAGCGCCAGTCGCGAACGCCGACCCCGGATCCACCGAGCATCGCCACCACCATGCGCGGCGCACCGGCAGCGAGCACCACCACCACGCGAGCCGCGCGGCCAGGCACGGCCGCGGCTAGGCGGCCTCCGGCCGGGTTGACAGCGCGGCGCGCGGACCCAGGCTAGGAGGCGCCGCGATGACCGCTCGGACCGACGAGATCCAGGAGCCCTGGCCCGCGCTCGACGGCGAGAGCGGACGGCAGACCGTGGAGTCGCTCAAGCTGTGGGGGCAGCTCGTCGGCAAGACGCGGCTCGCGCTGTCGCCGATGGTCAACCACTGGTGGCAGGTCGCCTTCTACGTCACCGCGCGCGGCCTCGGGACCCCGGCGCTGGCCGTCGACGGCCGCGCGCTCGATCTCGAGCTCGACCTCGTCGCTCACCTGCTGGTCGCGCGGACCAGCGACGGGCGGACCGAGTCGATGAAGTTGTGCCCGGGGCCGCTCGCCGCGTTCTATGCTGCGTACATGGAGCTGCTGGGACGCCTCGGGATCGCGGTGACGATCTTCCCCTTCACCGTCGAGGCGCCGGAGCGCGTGCGCCTCGACCAAGATCCCCGCGTCTGCGCGTACGATCCGGACTGGGCCAATCGATTTTTCCGGGCGCTGCTCGCCGCCGACCGGCTCCTCGAGCGGTTTCGGGGCGGGTTCACCGGCAAGGCCAGCCCGGTGCACTTCTTCTGGGGGAGCTTCGATCTGGCGGCCACGCGCTTCTCGGGCCGGCCCGCCCCGCCGCATCCCGGGGGGGCCCCCAACGTCGGCGACTGGGTGATGCGCGAGGCCTACTCGCACGAGGTGAGCAGCGCGGGCTTCTGGCCCGGCGACGCCCGTTTCCCCGAGGCGGCGTTCTACGCCTACGCCTACCCGCAGCCCGCCGGCTTCGAAGCGCGCCCCGTCGAACCGGCGGCCGCGCGCTGGGAGCCGGCGCTGGGCGAGTTCGTTCTTCCCTACCGCGCCGTTCGCGCGGCGCCTGACCCGGACGCCGCCGTGCTGGCTTTTCTCGAGTCGACCTACCTGGCGGCCGCGGATCTGGCGCACTGGGACCGGGCCGCGCTCGAACGGCGCGCGCCCGCGCAGCGCCGGCCCGCCCCCGCCCGAGGCTCGACGTCCGCGAGGTCCGCGCGATGACGGCCGCGGCCTGCGCGCACCTGGACGCCGCCGAGAAGCGCGCCGGCGTCAAACCGAGCGGTCACGGCTGCGTGGAGTGTCTGGCCAGCGGTGGCAGCTGGGTGCATCTTCGTCTCTGCCTCACCTGCGGACACGTCGGCTGCTGCGACGACTCGCCGGGCCGCCACGCCACCAAGCACGCCCACGGGACACACCACCCGGTGATCCGCTCGTACGAGCCGGGAGAGGGTTGGGGCTATTGCTACCCCGACGACGCCTTCCTCGAAGAGCTGGCCGCTCGCCCCGGCGAGGCGGCCGCGCGGCACTATGAGGCGCCGTAGCTCGCCTCCGCCGTGCCATCATCCACGCCCATGAGCAACGATCTCGAAGGGCGGCACGTGGTGGTGACGGGCGCGGCGGGCGGGCTCGGGCCCGCGGTGGTGGAAGCGCTGCTGGCGGCGGGCGCGACCTGCCACCTGCCGCTGCTCCGGCGCGGCGACGGCGCGCGACCCGCGGTCCGTGTCGTGCTCGGCGAGGGCGTCGACCTCACCGACGAAGCGGCGGTGCGCGCCTTCTATGCCTCGCGGCCGCCGCTCTGGGCCTCGGTACACGTGGCGGGCGGGTTCCAGGCGGCGCCGTTGCTCGACACCGCGCTCGGCGATCTGCGCCGACAATTGGATCTCAATCTGACCACCGCGTTTCTTTGCTGCCGCGAGGCGGCCCGCAACATGCGCGCCGGCGGCGGCGGCGGCCGGCTGGTGAACATCGGCTCGCGCGCGGCGGTCGCGCTCACCGGCGGCTCCGTCGCGTACACCGTCGCCAAGGCGGCCGTCGCGGCGCTGACCCAGGCGCTCGCCGACGAGCTGCGCGGCGACGGCGTCCTGGTCAACGCCGTTCTGCCGTCGATCATCGACACGCCCGCGAACCGCGCCGCCATGCCCGAGGCCGATCACGCCCGCTGGCCGAAGCCCGCCGAGATCGCCGCGGCCATCTCCTGGCTCGTCTCGCCGGCCAATCGCCTCACCTCGGGCGCGCTCGTCCCGGTGTACGGCACCGCCTGAGCAGCAGCCTCGGGTTCGGGGCCCGTTAGCCGTCGAACAGGATGCGGGGCGACAGAAAGGCGCTGCTCGAGAACGAGGCGATGCGCCGCAAGCTCGACCTCCATGACCACGGCGAAGGCCGAAGCAGGAGTCGCGGCTCTGTCGCGCGCGCCAAGGCCGAGCCGGCGGCGGCCGGCAAGTTGTGAGGATGAGCTGGTGCCGACTTCTCCGCTGTTTCCCACTTTGAAGTGGCATCCCCCACCGATCTTTGCGGCGCACCTTGCTTCCTTGGATTTCGGCAACACACGGTATTGACAGGCGATGGTTTCATTGGAAAAGCGGGACGGCCGGCCGACGATCCTGGTTGCCGAGGACGACACCGGGCTGAGGGACATCGTGGTGGAGATCCTGGAGGCATCGGGCTATGACGTCGTCCCCGCGGACGACGGGCGGCAGGCGATCGAGTACCTCTCCTCGGCGGACGAGGCGCCGGCCGCCGTCCTGCTTGATCTGATGATGCCCATCTGCAGCGGTTGGGACTGCCTGCGGGCGATGAAGGCGGACGACCGGCTGGCCTACATTCCGGTCGTCGTGATGAGCGAGCTCGAGATGAGCGAGCTCGAGCGCGCGCCGGCGGGCGCCGACCTGTTCCTGCGCAAGCCGTTCCACGTCGACGAGCTGATCGACACGATCGACCACTTCGCGCATACGGGCTCGCGCGGCCCCCGCCTCTCCTGACGTCGCGGCGGCGGTCGCGCGGTCGGGACTTGGCTATCGTCGCCGCCCGGCGCGCCGGCGCGAGCGCGACAGCCCGCCGACGGCGAGCAGGACCAGTGCCACCGGCGCGCGCCCCGAGGCGTCGTCGAGCGCGCAGCTGCACCCACCCGAGGCGGTCTCACCGGAGGTACCGCCGGCTCCGCCAGTCGCGCTGACCGTACCGCCGGCGCCCGGCGCGCCGCCCGTCGCGCTGGTCCCCGAGCCCCCACCGCTCGCAGCGGTCGCGCCGCCGGCGCCGCCCGTCCCCCCCGTGGGCGCTCCGCCGGTGCCGCTCGCGCCCGACGACCCACCTGGGCCGGGCGTTCCGCCCGTTCCGCTGGCCCCGCCGGTCGACGTGGCGCCGTACTCGTAGGCGCCGAGATCCGGCGCGGTCCCCAGGTAGGGCAGCCCGACGTCGGTCCCCTTGTCAATCATCCGGCTGCCGGCGGAGAGGTGGAGGAAGTCGACGTTGGGCAAGCTGCCGTCGGCCTGGCGCGGTCCGAGCGCCCCCATCCCCTCGATCTGCATTCCGGTCATCGAGACGCTGGGGTCCGAGGTGCTGGCGAAGTCGCTGCTCGCCGGGGTGATCCCGAGATCCCAGCTGTTGAACATGGTGTCGACGCCCGTCATGTTCTGGTTGTTGTTGGGATAGCCGATGTTGTTCCGCATGATGTGCGCCAGCGCTCCCGACAGCGTGACCGTCATGACCACGTTTCCTGATGCATCGAAGCTGCTGGCCAGCATGTTGTATTGCGAGCCGTTCATGAACGACGTGTTGTTGTACCAGGTGTTCCCGCCGGTCGAGTGGTTGGCGTAGAAGCCGTTGGCCTTGTTCTTCCAGGCCACGTTGTTCTGCACCAGGTGCCGGATGCCGGTCTTGCTCGACCCCATCTTGAAGCCGTTGCCGTTTCCGTCGGCCGGGTTGAAGGTGCCGTACATCGCGTAGCCGTTCATCATCGCCCACGAGTTCTCGACGGTGACCGGGACCTCCTGGTTGATGAGGTCGTACCCGTCGTCCGAGTTCCACCACGACCGGCAGCCGCGGATGATCGTGGTGCCGCCCGTCGTCTGGTAGTGAACGCCGAACCCGTCGGCGTTCTGCCCCTGCCCCTGGTTCGAGGTGGCGTCGTAGTTGTCGTGCGCGTCGCAGTTGAGTATCAGGTGGCCGCCGCCGCTCTTGTTGCCCACGAAGATCCCGTTGCCGCTGTTGTGGTGCATGTTGAGCAGCTCGAAGGTGTCGTTCGCGGCGGGGGTGTTCACCGAGATGCCGTTGTTCGAGTACATGTTCATGGGGACACAGCAGATCTCGAGCCCCTTGAAGTGCAGATAGCTGCCGCTCACCACGAAGCCCATGGTGTAGCCGGTGGTGGAGATCTGCAGGTTGGTGAAGTCGAACACCGGCACCTCGCCCTGGTAGGCGAAGTAGTTGATGTTCGCGCTCGAGGTCCCGCTCTTGGAGAAGTTGATGCCGGCGCCGCTGTTGGCGGGCGTGGTGACGGCGTACGTCCCGCCGCGGATCCAGACGGTGTCCCCGGCCACCGCCGTGCTCGCCCCCTTCTGCAGCGTCGCCCACGGCGCGTCCATCGTGCCGGCGTTGGAATCGCTGCCGGTCGTGGCCACGTAGTAGTCGGTCGCCCGGGCGGTCCCGACGGCGCCGAGTCCGATCAGAGCGACGAACAGGGCGACCAAGCGCTGGGCGTTTTGCATGCGAGCGTCCCTCCTCGGTGGTCTTCCGCCTTTTCGGCGAAACCCACCTCGCTCGATACAAGGGCACGGCCGGCGAAAACTGTGCGGCCGTCTCGACCCGGGGCAGAAAAATCAGAGACGGACGACGCGGCAGGCCGCAGCGGCCCCACCGGCGAATTCGGGCCGCGCCCCGCCCGGCGACCGGGCCCGAGCTAGTGGCAGAGCGCGACGTCGACGGTCACCGAAGTGCCGCTCGCCGGCGTGACGCCCAGGTCGACACCGCCGCCGCAAACGGTCGAGCGAACGATGCCCGCCGAAGAAGAGGCGCAGTCGGTCGGGCCGGAGAAGACGTTCCCCTCGGCCGAAAGGCCGAGCGCGCCGGCGCCACCGGGCATCGAGACGCAGAGGCCGGCCAGGTTCGGATTCGCACCGGTGGCCGCCTGAAGCTGGTTGCGTCCCGGGTCATCCGCCTTGCCGAGGTCGATCTGCGACAGATCGTTGCCGGCCGCCGTGCCGTCGTAGGAGGTGATGAAGAGACCGTTGAGCCCGTTGCCGAGGAAGACGCCGTCGCGGACCGTGGCCTTGCCACCACCGTAGAGGCGCACGCCGGCCTGCGTGTTCTGCCAGGCGACCAGACCGTCGATCCGACTCGCGGCCGCCGCGCCCGGCGCCTCGAAGATGCGCAGGCCCGCGAAGTAGTTGCCGCTGGCCTGCACCGTCCCCTGCCCGTTCGGTGCCGGCGTGGTGACCGGGATGCCGAGGACGTTCAGGACGCCCGAACCGGTCACGTAGATCCCGTGCTGGGTGTTGGCGTTGAAGGCCGTGGGGGCCTGGCCGGCGCCGACCGCGATGTTCACGGTGCCACCGGCGATGTTGAGACCGTCGCGGCGCCGGTTCGTCGTCCCGGCCAGCGTCGCCGCCACGCCGGCGCCGATGTTCAGCGTGCCGTTGCTGACGGCGATGGCGTGCCCGCCCGTGCTCTGGACCGTCAGGTAGGAGATCGCCACCGTGTGGCCAGCGCCCGGCGAGACGCCGATGCCGATCCCCGAGGTCTCGGCGCCACCGTCGATGGTGAGGGGGGCCGACGGATCGGGCGCCAGGGCGGCGAGATCGCCCGCCAGCTGGAAGCCGGCGACGTTGGCCAGGTTGGGATCGCTGCTGGGCGGCAGGCTGACGACGATCGGCCCACCCTTGGTGGCGATGGTGACGTTGGCCGGCACCAGCAGCGGAAGAGTCTCGGCCGCGACGAGCGCCGTCGTCTGGCCGGCGACGCCCACGATCACGATCTCGGTCCCGGGCGCGGCAAAGCTGCCGGCGGCGGCCAGCGCGCGGGTCACCGTCTTGAAGCTGCAGCTCGGGCTGGCGGTTCCGCCGGCGATGCCGCTGCCGGTGGCGATGGTGTCGTCGCCCCCGAGGGGGTCGACGAAATACTGGTTCCCCGTGGCGGGGGCGCAGCCCGTGCAGCTGTTGTTGACGCAGCGATAGGCCGAGCCGAATTGCGGGCTCGCGGCGCAGTCGGCGTCGGCGCAGCAGTTCCCCGCGACGCACAGCCCGCCGCAGCAAAAGTCGGCCGCGTTGGCGGCGCAGGGGCCGCTCGCGCTGCACATGGAGCTGACACACGTTCCGTTGGCTCCGCCGCTGGCGGTGTCGCAGATGGTCGACGAGCCGTAGCTCGGGTCGGCCTGGCACTGCGTGTCCGAGGCGCAAGCGCTGCAGCTCTCGGCCGTGGAGGCGCCGCAGACGAGGCCGGCCTCGGCCCCCGTGCAGTCCGCGCTGGTCCCGTGGCAATCGCCGAGCTGGCAGATCCCCTGGTAGCAGATGTTGCCCGGGCCGTAGGCCGGATCGGCCGCGCACTGCGCGTCGCTGGCGCAGCCACCGCAGGTGTCGGGCAAGGCGATGCCGCAGAGCTGGCCGGTCGGGCACTCGGCCGAGGACCCGTGGCAGTCGCCGGCCAGACACCCGCCCGCGATGCAGACCGTGGAGCCGCCGTAGACGGGGTCGGCGCTGCACGCGGCGTCCGTCGCGCACGGTTGGCAGGCGTGCGCGGCGGCGTCACAAATCTGGCCGCCGGAGCAGTCGGACGAGAGGCGACAGTCGCCGGCGATGCAGACGTTTCCGACGCAGAGGTGCTGCGTCCCGTACGCGGCGACGCAGGCGGCGTCGGTCGCGCAGGAGGAACAGACGTGCGTCGCGAGATCGCAAATCTCGCCGCCGCCGCAGTTCGCCGTGGTGTGGCAGGTCCCGGAGACGCAGGCGTTGCCGATACAGAGGTGGTTGCTCCCGTACCCGGCGATGCAAGCGGCGTCGGTCGCGCAGGGGCCGCAGGTGTGCGCGGCGGCGTCGCAGAGTTGTCCGTTCGGGCAGTCGGGCGAGGTGCGACAGACGCCGGGGGCGCAAGCGCCGTCCAGGCACAGATGCCCAGCGCCGTAGCCGCTCAGGCACTCCACGTCGGAGCCACAGGCGCGGCAGGCGTAGCTGTTGGGGTCACAGACTTGGCCGGTGGGGCACTGATCGGCCGTGCGGCAGGTGCCCGAGATGCAGCTCCCGCCGACGCACAGGTGGCCCGCGCCATAGTTGGCGACGCAGCTCGCGTCGTCCGAGCAGGTGACGCAGGTCGAGGAGGCGGCGTCACAGATCCGCCCGCCGAGGCAGTCGGCGGTCGACCGACAGTCGCCGGGGACGCAGGCGCCGCCCACGCAGACGTGGTTGCCGCCGTAGCCGGAGACGCAGTCCGCGTCCGCGCCGCAGGGGACGCAAGCGAACGAGGCGTTGCAGATCTCGCCGGCCGGGCAGTCGGCCGCCGTCCGGCACTGCCCCGCCGTGCAGCCGCCCGACACGCAGAGGTGTCCCGGACCGTAGTCGTTCTGGCAGGTGACGTCGTCAATGCAAGGGAAACAGAAGAAGTCGCCGCAGATCCCGCCGTTGCTGCAGTCCATCGCGGTGTGGCAGTTGCCGTCGACGCAGGTGCCGCTGACGCAGATGTGGTTCGGCCCGTACCCGGCCCGACAGGTAGCGTCGCTGGCGCAGGATCCGCAGGTGTGTGTGTTGCCGTCGCAGATCTGCCCGGGAGGGCAGTCGTTCACCGACTGGCAGCCGCCCGTACCGCCGGTGCCGGCGCCGGCGCCACCCGTCGCGCCGACGGTCCCGCCCGAAGAGATAGCTCCTGCGGCCCCGCCGCTGGCGTTCGCGCCCGCGCCGCCGGTTCCGACGGTCGAACCCGCGCCGCCGCTGCCGGTGAGCGCCGCGCCGCCGGTCCCGACAACGGAGCCGGTGCCGCCGCTGCCGCTCGTCATCGTGGCGCCGCCGGTGGCGCCGCCCGAGGCCGAACCCGCGCCGCCCGTTCCGGTGGCGCCGCCGGTGGCCGAGCCCGCCCCGCCGCTGCCGGTCTGGCCGCCCGTCTGGGCGAAGCCGCCGGGCGCGCCGCCGCCGAGGCCGAGCGTCCCCGCCGCCCCGCCCGTCCCCATGGAGGGCGCGCCGCCGCTTCCTCCGCCGCTTCCTCCGCCGCCGGTCCCGGGCGTCCCCCCGGTGCCGCTGCCGCCGGTGCCGCCAGGCATCGGGGTGGGCGTGTTCTCGCCGCAGCTCGCGACGACGAACGACGCCAGAATTCCGGCCAGGAGCGCGCTCGATTTTCCGAGGGAGCCTACAACCTTACCCATCGATCTGGTCATCGGCCCTGCGAGGCCGTCCTTGAACGGGCGCTCTGCGGAGTTTTTTCTGACGCGAGACCCGCCCTCGCCAGGCGTCTTGACGTCGGACCGCCTTCGTCGGTGGCGAAACGCTGAGCCGTCCCCTTCTGCCGGCGGCACATCCTCGTATGAGACGCGCCACGTCTGGCAGGGCCCTTGGGGCCCTTCTCTGCGTCATTCCGCTCAGTTGCACGTCAGCGGGAAGCGCGGGCGGCGCGACCGGCGGCAGCGGCGGCGGCGCGCCCGCCACCGGTGGATCGAGCGCGACCGGGGGCGCACCGGCGGCCGGCGGGAGCACCAGCACCGGCGGCGCGACCGGCCAAGGTGGCTCGGCCGGCGCGGGCCCAGGTGGATCGACGGGCGCCGGCAATTACGTCTGGCCGAACGCCACCAGCTTCACCAACTCGGACCCCTGGATCGCACAGCACCACGACCAGATCGTGCAGATGAACCCCCACGTCCTGGTGCTGAATTACGCCAACAAATGCGGCGCCAACGACAGTCAGACCTGCGACCCGACCTACTTGCAAAAACTGATCGGCGAGCACGTGCAGGCGTTTCAGTGGGCCAGCCGCTACCACGGCTACAACGATCCCCACGCCCCCGCCTTCGTCAACTACGACGTCGTCAAGATCGTCGACCTGCGCGACGGCAGCGGCAACACCAACAGCGCGATGGTGCCGATCGCGGCCAATGAAGACGTGCTCGACTACGCGCAGCTCGACACGCAGGCCTACGCCGATCTGATCGGCATCGCCGACCCGGCCAACCCCGGCACCAACCTCACGCTCTGCCAGCTGTTCGAGAAGGGGATCATCAACGAGGTCTGGGGGAGCGTGGCCGACCCGGCGCCGAACGGCCCGCTCGGGAACCCGGTCAAGTTCGGCGAGTCGGCGGAGTCGAAGATGGTCTACGACTCCACGAACGTCGCGGTCTCGCCGGCCAAGTTCGTCACCGTCGGCAACGGCCCGGACATCTCGCCCAACTCGCGCGACGCCAACACCAAGCTGACCTGCAAGGTGACGACGCGGATCTGGGACTTCAACCCGACACGCGGCTCGGGCTGTCACCTGCACTCGCTCGGGCACCTCTACGAGAACTACGCGCGCGACGCGGCGGTGCCGGCGCTGGGCAAGGTGGCGCTCGCCTTCTTCAACCTCGACTTCCGCACCCGGTTCGGCGCGGCGTTCAACAGCTTCTACGACGTCTGCCCGTACACCAACGACGTCTGCATCGCCTGGCAGGCGAACGGCGGCCTGCCCGACGTCGAGGCGATGAGCGGTACGGCGTCGAGCCAGACGTTCGACTTCAAGGACCTGTCGGCCGGCTGCGGGAACGTCCACTTCCCCGCCAACGCCACCACCCAGTACCTGACCACCGGCGACACCAACGTCCTCACCTCCTGCGAGAACTACGGCCTCCACAACGCGACGGGCGGAAAAGATCTCACCACCCCTTACACCAATGCGATGATCGCCACCAAGTACGGTGAGACCCGCCAGGACAACGGCTTCGACAACTACGCCAACGGCGTGGCCAGCGACTGCGGCGCCGTCCAGCCGACCTACATCTTCGGCAGCATGCCCGGCCTGGGAAACACCGCCACCGCCGCCGACGGATCGCCCATGCACAACTGGTGGGTCTATTTGTTTTACTAGATCGGGACCCTGGAAGCGTCCCGCGCCCCCCGCGACCTGGCTCGGGATTCTGGTTTTGGGCCTCATGATCGTCGGCGCGCGCCTGGCGCACGCCGACGGCGCCTTTCCCGATTCGGACAGCATCGTAGTTCCCGACGCGCTGCCGGAGGAGATCTTCCTCGGGACCAACTTCGGCCTCGTGCTGTCGGTTGACGGCGGCGTGACCTGGACCTGGACCTGCGAGCAGCCGGGGAACGCCTTCGGCAACCACTACCAGATGGGCGCCTCGCCGATGAACCGCCTCTACGCCCAGGCGCGCGGGAGCACCAGCGCGACGCTCGCCTACTCCGACGACACGGGCTGCTCGTGGCAGGTGGCGGACGGCGCCGTCGCCGGCGCCACCGTCCTCGATGCCTTCGCCGATCCGACCGACGCCGGCCGCGTGTTGGCGCTGGTCAGCCGGTCCGGCGATGCCGGCGCGAGCTACGAGGCCTGGGAGTCGTCCGACGGCGGGGCCACGTTCGCGACCCGGCGGTACGCGACCCCGGACGCGCTGACGGGCGTGGAGACGGCTCGCTCGGATCCGGCCACCGTCTACCTCACCCTGATCGGCGTGGGGGACGGCGGCCCGATCCCCGAGCTGGCGCGCTCGACTGACGGCGGCGCGACCTGGACGCTCCACGATCTCTCGCCCGGGCTCGGCGCCCACATCCTCAACCTGCGCCTCATCGCCGTCGACCCCGACGACGCGGGCACCGTCTTCCTGCGGGTCAGCGGCGGCAGCGGTGAACAGGTCGCCGTCACCCGTGACGGTGGCGCGACCGTCGCCCCGGTGTTGACCTTCACCGCCGGCACGGTCGCCGCTTTCGCCCGCGTGCCGGCGACCGGCGACCTGATCGTCGGCGGTGTCAGCGGGCTCAATTCAGTGGCCTTCCAGTCGACCGACGACGGAGCCACCTTCCAGCCGCTCCCCACGCCGCCCCACCTGCGCGCGCTCGCCGCGCGCGGGAGCCGGCTCTACGGCGTGGCCGACAACTACACCGACGGCTACGCCATCGGCACCTCGGACGACGAGGGGATGACCTGGCAGCCGCTGGTGAGCTTCGGCGGCGATCCCGGCGACCCGACCGTCGCCGTCATCGGCAGCGTCACCGCCTGCGTGGCCGCCCTCTGCCAGAGCGACTGCCTGACCCGCGCGAACATGGGGCAGTGGGCGCCCGACGTCTGCGGGGTCACCCCCCCGATGAGCGACGGCGGCGCCGTTCGGGACGCCGCACGGGACGCGCCCCCCGTTCGCACCGACGCCGCGAGGCACGACGCCGCGGGGCGCGACGCCTCTGTCGGGGGCCATGCCGCGTCCGGCTGCTCGTGTGACGCCGGGCCGGTCTCAGGCTCCCCAGCGGCCAGTTTTCCCCTGCTGGCCTTGCTGGCGGCCAGCGGCCTCGCGCGCCGGTGGCGGCGCGGTCGGAAGCCGCTGCCACCGCCTCAGGTCTTGGACGCGTAGCTCGGCTCGTGCGGCTCGGCCGGGGCGCAGAAGGAGATGTCCCGGACCGCCACCTGGTCATGATCGCGGAAGCGAACGAACTCCTCGTGACCGGCGGTCACGACGTCGCGCGCCTGGTCGACGAAGCGCCCGCCGCCCTTGAGCTCGACCGTGACCGCCCGACGCAGCGTCACGGACTCCTCGAGCACGTCGATCACGTCGCAACGATCCATGAGATGTCCCATGTCGATCAAACTTGAGTCCGAACAGACGGGCGCGCAACGTTCCCGGCGCTCGGCCGTCGTGCGATGATGCGCCCATGAGCGACACGAGCGCCTGGGGTCCCCTCGCCCGCCTGATCGGAGAATGGGAGGGCGAGCGCGGGATCGACGTCTCCTTCCACAACGCGACCGGCCGCGTGACCGAGACGCCGTTCCGCGAGCGCGTCACGCTGGCCCCCTTCGGCCCGGTGGCCAACGGGACGCAGCGCCTCTACGGTCTCGACTACCGGATGTCCGCCTGGCGGATGAACGAGAGCGACCCCTTCCACACCGAGGTCGGCTACTGGCTGTGGGACGCCGACGGCGGCCACGTCCTGCGCTGCTTCATGGTGCCGCGCGGGACCACCGTGCTGGCCGGCGGCACCGCGCGCCCCGACGACACCGGCTTCCACCTCGAGGCCCACGTCGGCAACGAGACCTACGGCATCCTCTCCAACCGCTACCTGGCGGCGCGCGCGCGCACGACCAAGTACACCTGCCGGGTCGACGCCGGGACGGAGGTCTTCTCCTACGATTCGACCACCACCTACGTCCACCACGCGGGCGGCGTCATCGCCCACACCGATCGCAACACCCTCCGCCGCCTGCGCGCGCCGTAGCCGCTTCACCGCGCGAGCGCGGCGGCGCAGGGTCCGAGATCGATCCCCCAGGCGGTGCGGGCGGCGCGGCGCATCTCGGCCGGGCTGCCGGTGGTCACGAACCGGTCGCCGTGGCCGCGCGGCAACTTCCAGCGCGCGAGCAGCGTCCGGACGACGGCCTCCGCCGGATCGAGCAGCGCCGCCCGCGGCGCCAGCTTGCGGAACTCCTCCCGCGCCGAAGGATAGTGGGTGCAGGCGAGCAGGATGGCGTCGGCGCCGGCGATCGGACCGACGATGCGGGCCAGGTCGCGCGCGAACGCCGGCGTACCGACCCGGCCGGCCTCGATGTGGGCGGAGAGCGGCTGCGCGATCCGCTGCACCACCCGCCGCCGCCGCGTGCCGAGCGCGCGGCGGTAGACGCCGGAGCGGATCGTCCGCGCGCCGCCGACCACGCCGAGCACGCCGGTGGCCTCCGCCGCGGCGAGGGCGATGGCCGGCTCGATCACCCCCAGGACCGGGAGGCCCCCCTCGCCCAGCCGCGGCAGGATCGTCGAGGCGGCGTTGCAGGCGACGACCACCTGGGTCGCGCCTTCGCCGGCCATCACCTGCAGCACGCGCCGCACGCGCGCGGTGAGCGCGGCGGCGGAGAGCCGCCCGTACGGCGTGACGCCGGTGTCCGACCAGTAGAGGACCGGGACGTCGGGGCGCCGCCGCCGGAGCGCGCGGAAGATCCCGACGCCGCCGATTCCCCAGTCCAAAAAGCCGAGCCGCTCCATCAGCCGGTCACCGGACGTCAGGGGTACGACAGCGGCGCGACCGCCCCGGGCGACAGTGGACCGGTGTCGAACGCCACCAGGCGCTGCCGGCGGCCGACGTTCAGGATCTCCAGCTTGCGCCCGGGGAAGCGGCTCTCCAGGTACCACTGGTACTCGTGCTGGGCGCGGATGGGGTTGTACTTGAGCATCGTCTTCCAGTCCGGGTGGCTGGTCAGCGCGGCCACGTCGCGAACGAACCGCCGATCGCGCAGCGGCCGCAAGAGGTGCTTGGCCGCCGAGGTGGCCAGCTGGCCGGCCTCGCGCCAGCCGAGCGCGCGCTCGACCATGTCGACGATCATGAGGTGGCCGCCGGGCGCCAGCAGGCGCCGGATCTCCTGCATGATCGGATCCCAGTCGAGGTAGCGGAACGAGAGGAACGAGGTGACCAGGTCGAACGAACCGTCGGCAAAGGGGAGCGCCGGCCCGGCGATGGTCTGGAAGCGGAGCTTGGCGGAACCGGGCGCGCGCGCCATCGCCTGGGCGACCATCTTCGCCGAGGTGTCGACGCCGACGCCGGCGGCGATCCGCCCCTCGAGCGCCCGCAGGAGCGCGCCAGTGCCGCACCCCAGGTCGAGCACGCGCGGCCGCCCGTTCGGAAAGGCGGCCCGATCCAGCCGGGCGTTGAGCCAGCGCCACTCGTCGCGGCGCACCCGGATGTCGGCGAACGCCCGGTCGTAGAGCGCCGCCACGGCGTCGTAGGAGGCGTCCCCCTCCGTCTCCTGCGGGGCGTACCCGTCCATCGGCTGCGCCGCCGCGCCCAGGTACTTGGTCAGCGAGCCGCCGAGCCCGTGCGACTTCTTCCCCGGACACGAGATGAGATAGAGGGGCCCGGGCCGCCCCAGCCGCAGCGGCTCCCAGGCGAACCGGTCGGGCGCGGTCGAGACCGTGGTGTAGCCGTGGTGGCCGTGCGCGCGCACGCCGAAGGTGCGGGCGAAGAACGGCGCGAACCAGCGGCCGGTGCGGCAGGCGTGGAAGTAGGCGTGCGCTCCCGGCGCGAACGGGATCCGCATCTGGCGCCACTCGTGCGGGCTGAACTGCTCCGGCCAGTCGACCGACCCGAACATGATCCCGTACATCCCCGAGTGGCCGATGAAATGCAGCTCGCGGAGCTGCTTTCCCTCGCCCGCGATGCGCCCCAGCGCCGCCACGAAATCCCCCTTGCGGACCAGCGGATCGAGCCGCACCTCGAGGCCGGGGTTCCGCGCGCAGAGCTCGGCGCGCATCGTCTCGGCAGCGCGCGCGAACTTGTCGCTGCCGGTGCGATACCGGGTGGTGTAGCTGATCCAGATCATGGCCTGCTCCGCCAGGCGGTCCGCGACACGATCAGCGCCTCGTCGCGCGGGATCCAAGCGCCGCAGTCGTCGCGTACGGCCAGCGTCTCCCGCCGCGCCGGATCGAACACCCGCATGCCGGCGATGGCCGGGCGGTAGAGGTGGAGCGTCGTCCCGCCGCCCTTCCCGTCGTCGTGGGCGCGCATCGAGTGGATCCCGCCGACCGCGACGGGGATGGCGTCGCCCGCGCCCCAGCGCCGGCTGGCGCCGCGCTCGAGGTTCCCGTCGCGCCAGATCCAGTCGGTCTCGGTGAAGGTCCCGGCCAGCACCACCACCATCCCCTCGCCGCCGGCGTGATCGTGCGGGGCGCACTCGGCGCCGGCGCGCCAGCCGGCCAGCATCACCTCGCCGACCGCATCGCGGTGCAGGGGCCGCCGGCCGTAGGGATCGGCCGCGGCCGGCTCGGCGCGCAGCGCCAGCAGCTCGGCGCGCGCCGGGACCAAGAGCGGCGCCGCTCCCCGCAGGTCACGCAACAGCACTGGCCACGGTGGGGCGCCCACGCCGGTCGCCGTACTATACCGCAGGTCGCTACGGGCAGGCGGCGCAGCCGGCGACGCAGGTGAAGTGGTCGAGCCCGCAGGGGTGACGTCGAAGTCGAAGTCGAAGCGGGAGAGATCGCCGCTCGGCTCTGCCGAGGGAGTGAGACCGACGGCGCGGAGAGATCGCTACGGTTTTCCCTTAGCGACGAGCGGCAAGTCGAGCCCAGATTATCTGGGAAATGGGCGGGCGCGTTCGGGGGCGAGGGGAGCTGGTCGCGGCGGTGCTGGTCGGGCTCGTCGGCCTCGGCTGCGAGCCGCCGCCCACCAGCGCCGTCGGCCCGATTCAGACGGGGCAGCGCGCCCTCGACCAGAGCATGGCGGATCCGCTCGCCACCCGGCGCGCCGACTGCGCGTTCGCGGGCGGGGCACGCCCCACCGACACCCTGCCCCTCACCGAGGCCGAGCGGGCGGCGATCCCGATCAGGCACGTCGTGGTGATCATGAAGGAGAACCGCTCGTTCGATCACCTGCTGAGCGGTTTGAACGCCGCGGGCCAACCGGCCGCCGCTCCCGTCCCGGCGTCGTTCAGCAACCCCGACGCCGCGGGGACGGCGGTGGCGCCGTTCGCGTTCGACACGACCTGCCTGCCCTTTGACCCGGGTCATCAGTGGAACGCGATGCACGTTCAGGTCGACGGCGGGGCGATGGACGGCTTCGTCCGGAGCGCCGCCACCACCACCGGCACCGACGGTCACTTCGTCATGGGGCACTACCAGGAGGCCGCGCTGCCGTTCTACTACTGGCTGGCCGACACGTACGCGATCAACGATCGCCACTTCGCCTCGGCCCGCAGCGGGACCTGGCCCAACCGCGACTTTCTCCTCCTCGGGACCGCAGACGGCGTCAAGTGCAGCTACTGCGGCTACCCCGATCCGAAGACGCCGACTCTCCTCGACGCGCTGGACGCCGCGGGCGCGAGCTGGGGCGCCTACACCGACGGTGCGCCGTTCGACGGGACGCTCGGGTGGAGCGCGCCGCACGCCGGCCTGCATTCGTTCGCCGACTTCCTGGCGGCGCTCGCCGGCGGCGCGCTCCCCGACGTCGCGTTCGTCGACGGGATCCCGAACGTCGAGGACGAGCACCCGACCGCGGACCTGCAGGTGGGCGAGGCCTGGACGCGGAAGATCTACGCGGCCGCCGTGGCGAGCCCGCTCTGGCCCGAGCTGGCGCTGATCTGGACCTACGACGAGGCGGGCGGGTTCGCCGACGACGTGCCGCCGCCCAACCACGCCTGTGTCGCCCGGCCGGCCGACCCGACCGACGCGCCCTTCTTCGAGCTCGGGGTACGCGTCCCCTTCGCGGTGATCTCCCCCTACGCGCGGCCTCACTTCGTCTCGCACGTCGTCCAGGAGCACACGGCCGTGACGCGTTTCATCGAGGTGGTGTTCGGTCTACCGGCTCTGACCGCCCGCGATGCCAACAGTGACGCGCTGTTGGACATGTTCGACTTCCGGGCGCCCGCCCTCCTGGCGCCCCCGGACCCGCCGGCCGCGGGGACGGGCGGATGTCCCCGGGCGGACGCCGCCACCCCTTCCTGATTGACGGCCGGGGGGCGAGAGGTTAATAAATAGGGAGATCAATTGAGAACGGTTATCAAAATCATGTTCAGCGGCCGCCGGGCCTGCCGGGGGGCGCTGCTCGCGGCCGCCCTCGTCGGGGTGCTGGCCGCGGCGACGCCCGCCCGGGCGGAGGTCGAGTACTTCACCACCCGGTCCGTGCTGACCGCCTTCTTCCCGAAGAGCGAGCGCGTCACCTACCGGACGCTGGTCATGGACGGCGCCACCCGGACGCGCATCGCCCACCGGCTCGGCTACGCCCCGGCGCTCGATCGCTACACCGTGTTCGTGGCCACGACCGAGGGGAAGATCGACGGGTACGCCGTGATCGACGAGGAGAACGGGCTGCACCAGCCGATCACCTTCGCGACGAAGCTGTCGCCGCAGGGAGCGGTCGAGCGGGTGGAGATCATGGTCTACCGCGAGCCGCGCGGCGACGAGGTGCGCGACCCGCGCTTCCGCAAGCAGTTCGAGGGACGGACCGCCCGCGACGAGATGCGCATCTCCCGGGACATCGACGCCGTCAGCGGCGCGACGATCTCCTCCGCCTCGCTGGCGGTCGGCGTCCGCCGGGCCACCGTCCTGGTGGACGAGGTGATGTCGCCGGCCAAGAGGACGCCGGCCCCCGGGACCGTCGCCAGCGCGCCCTCCCCGACCACCTACCGCTGACCCGTGCGCCAGTTCGGCTCGTCCGGATTTCGCCTCTGGAACCTGGGGGTCGAGGCCAAGGTCCTCTACACGGCGTTCTGCCTGCTGACGTTGCTGGGGATCGCTTCGTCGGCGCTGTTCTACGCCGACCTGGTCGGCGCCGGGACGGGCGGCATCAAGCGCTACTACGCGGGTGTTGCGGCCCCGGCCGCCCCCGAGGCGCCCACCGGCGGGCCGACCATCGAGCTCCCCGCCGGTGAGGGGGCGGCGCGCGCGCCGCTGGTGGTCGCCATCAGCTACCGCAAGCTGCTGGAGGTGACGCACTTCCACCTCTTCACCATGCCGGTGGTGCTGCTGATCGTGGGGCACCTTTTTCTGGCCACCGGGATCTCCGACGCGCTCAAACGCGGCTTCATCTTCGGCGGGGCCGCCAGCGTGGCGCTCCACCTGGCGACGCCCTGGCTGGTGCGCTCGTTCTCCTCGCTCGCCTGGCTGCACGCGGTGAGCGGCCTCGCGCTGACTGTCACCATGACCGTCCTGACCGTCGGCCCGGTGGTGTCGATGTGGCGCAGGCCGGCGCGCGAGCGCGCCGCCGCCGGCCGGACCTGAGCGCGGCGCCCGAGGACGCCCGAGGACGCCCGAGGACGCTTGACAGCTCGACCGACGCGCTGCTACTAGCTTATCTCGTGCAATTGAAAATCGTTTTCAAAATCATTTACGCCGCCGCCGTCCTGGTCGTGGCCGCGCAAGCCGCTGCCCGCGCCGAGACCCCGCCCCCGGTCGAGCCCGCGGCGGCGCCGCCACCGGCCAACGTGATCGCGGCGCCCGGCGTGACCGGCCCGCTGCTGGAGCTCCCCGCCGAGCGGGACATGCCGCAGATGACGCTCCCCCGCGAGACGGCGATCGAGAACCCGCTGCGCGCGATCTCCGCGGCGAGCGCCACCGCCATCGGCGGCTACGGCGAGCTGACGTTGAACACGCCCTCCAACAATCTGATCCCCCCGCACGACGGCCCGGCGGTCGTCGACCTGCGCCGGCTGGTGCTGTTCGTGGGGCACAACTTCAGCGAGCGGATCCGCTTCTACTCAGAGCTGGAGGTCGAGCACGCGGTGTCGTCGGCGAACGACCAGGGCGAGTTCGAGGTCGAGCAGGCCTACCTCGACGGCCTCTTCAACAAGCACTTCAACCTGCGCGGCGGCCTCATCATCATGCCGGTCGGGATCATCAACGTCTACCACGAGCCGCCGACCTTCAACGGCGTCGACCGGCCCGACGTCGACACGCTGGTCATCCCCTCGACCTGGCGCGAGGCCGGCTTCGGCGTGTTCGGCGAGCTCACCACCGGCCTTTCGTACCAGGCGTATGCGGTGACCAGCTTCAACGCCAACGGGTTCACCGCCGAGTCGGGGATCGCCGAGGGACACCAGGAGGCGCAGCTCGCCTACGCGGGCGACGGCGGCCTGGTCGCGCGCCTCACCTACGAGCCGGTGCTGGCGACCATCTTCGGCCTCTCCGGCTACGCGGCGACGTCGGGCAACGACCTGCGCGCCACCGTGGGGCGCGTCCCGCTGGGCCTGGTCGAGGCGGACGCCCGCACGCGCTATCACGGCTTCACCGCGCGCGCCGAGCTGGCCTTTCTCTTCATCGGCGACACGGAGGCCTTGAACCAGGCCTTCGTCAACGGGACAGCCGACCAGAGGGCCAACGCGATGATCGGCCCCGTCGCCAAGCAGCTCCGCGGCGCTTACGTCGAGGCCGGGTACAACCTCTTGCGGCTCGCGGCGCCGTCGAGCGACCAAGATCTGACCCTCTTCTTCCGCTACGACTACGCCAACACGCAGGCCTCGGTGGCGGCCGGGTTCACCGCCAACCCCGAGCTGATTCGCACCACGCAGACGGTCGGCCTCGTGTACCGCCCCATCCCGGAGATCGGCCTCAAGTCCGACGTCCAGCGCCACGAGTTCGGGGCCGGCGCGAGCTACAACGAGTACGCCGCCGCCATCACCTGGATGTTCTGAGGCACGGCTGGGGTGGTCATCCGCCGGCGGATGATCACCTTTCGCTGATATGGGAGTGGGTCGGGCGTTCGTCGTTTGGGCTGGGTTGGTCGGGATCCTCGCCCCCGGCTCGGCCGCCGCGGCGGCCGGGGCACCGCTGCTCGCCTCGACGCCGGGGCAGGATCTCTCCTTCACGGTGGGCAACACCGTGCGCGTCGCGGCCGTCACGCGCGAGGGGTTCGCGAGCGACGGCATCGAGCTCGAGACCTCGCCCGGGCGCCTGCGCGGCCGGGTGGGGACCCAGCCGGTGGACATCCGCCTCGAGCCGGAGCGGCTCGACGGCACGATCGGCGACCACAAGATCGCGCTCGACGTCTGGCGCTCGGGCGACCACTTGCAGATCGCCGGGGACTTCGGCGAGCGAACGGTCGCGATGAGCGTCAGCGTCAAGGACGTGCACGCGCAGATCGGGCCCTGCTGGTACAAGCTGACGCTCGTGCTCGGCAGCTACTTTGGCTATATGTCGTGCGGCGGGCCGGCCGAGCAGGTCGAGCTCAAGGTGCCGGTGTCGCTGGTCACCCGCGACGACCGCGAGCTCGGGGCCATGCTGACCGCGCTGTTCGCCCGCTGACCCCGGGGACTTCCAGGGTTTGCCCGCCGGCCCCGCTTGCCAGGGCGCCACGCCATTGGAATGTTTGGTTTACAGAAATGCCGCACTGGCGGCGCTCGGAATGGCTGGACGCTCCAGCTGGCGGCATGGGCGCATGGAAACAGGAGGGAGAAGCATCATGCCCACGTTGGAACACTCAGGAGGGATGGAGGTCGTCCGATCGGAAAAGCTGGTGGCAGGCAGCTCGTTCACCGAATTGATCGCGGGCGGAGCCGCGATCGTCCTGCCGATCTTGGGGTTGGTCGGCGTCTTGCCGATGAGCCTGGCCGCGATCGCGTTCATCGCCATCGGCGCGGCGATGATGATCAACGGCGGGACGCTGGGAACGCAGGCGCGCACCTTGCTGGCCGGGACGCTGTCCGGCGAATCGAGCGGGGCTGACTTCGTCGGCGGCGCCAACGCTCAGATCTTGGGTGGCGCGGCGGTGATCGCGCTGGGGATCTTGTCGCTGCTGCGCATCGCCCCGTTCTCGCTGCTGCCGGTGGCGGCCATCGTGGCGGGCGGCGCGATGATCGTGAGCGCCGGGACCGCGGCCCGCTTGGGGTCTTTTCGCTACGGCGCGGCCGACATCGGCCCGCACCAGCGTGAGGTCCTGCGCGAGTCGGTTCGGGCCGCCGCGGGCGCCGACGTCCTGGTGGGGCTGGCCAGCGTGGTGCTGGGGATCTTGGTCCTGGCCGGCGTTGGATCGCTGGCCACCATGCTGACGCTGGTCCTGGTGGCCGCGCTGGCGCTGGGCGGCGGGCTGTTCCTCAGCGGAACGACGACGGGCGCGCGGATGAGCGCGCTGCTGCGTCACTGATTGCTGATTGCCGAGTCGGGCGCGCTGACTCTTCCTGGAAGGCGGGCCAAGGGCACACCTCGCGCCCGCCTTCCCGCGCCCGGCGTTTTTCAGGTCGCGCAGACCCGGTCGATGGCGCCCAGCAGGACGTCCATCTCGACCGGCTTCGTCAGGTGGTG
>DATNDC010000159.1:0-15792 GCA_035607055.1 Polyangia bacterium | reverse complement strand
TCTACACCCGCGCCCAGACGCCGGCCCTCACCGTGGCGCCCGGGAACACCGCCGACTTCGAGCTCGCCCCCATCTGGCGCGGCCGTGCCGCCGACGACGTCGTCCTGGTGAAGCTCGCCTACTGGCTGGGCTGACGCCCCGTCGCGGTTGCGCGCCCTCTCGCCCTCGGCCCTCGGCCCTCGGCCCTCGGCCCTTCGGGCCTGGGCTCGGTCTTCTGTTGTTGAGGCCTCTCGAGCAACCGCAAACCGCGCTTCGTTGCGGTTCGCAGGCCACCGCCCGGTCCTCCGCGCCTTCCGCACGAAGCTTTTTCGGCGGCGTGGGATGCGTCTCGCAATTGAATCGGCATCCCACGCCGCCGAAAAAGCCCACGTGCGGAAAAGCTTCAGAGCCGAAACGCGAGGCACGACCGCACGTAACGCAGGCCGCCTGCGCCAGCAGGCCAAGAACGTACGACACCCTGATCGCAGCCCATCCGGCAGTGTTTGTCCGAGGGTGTGCGCTCAAGGCGTATGCCGGATCTCGCGGGAATAAACCCCGGCGCGGCGGTCCTGCGGAGGCGCCACAGCGCGATCGCCCCACAATCAGGCGCAATGGCGTGCATGGGATCCCGAACCGCGCTTCCAGAGCGGAGATCGGCGGACGGGCCCAGATGGCATCGCAGCTGCAGTTCCCCAAGACATCGGTCAATCACGACCGACCAACCCAACCCGGAGAAAACCCATGCTTCGCAACACGCTGTTCGGAATCTCGATGCTGGCCCTCACCACCGGCTCGGCCTTCGCCGCGGCGCCGAAACACGTCACCGCCGCCAAGCCGCACGTGGTCGCCCAGGAGGGGAGCGCGACGCCGTCGGCCGACAAGCCGGCCAAGAAGGCGACCAAAAAGAGCACCAAGAAGTCGACCAAGACCGACGCGCCGAAGACCGAGATGAAGGCCCCCGCGCCCGAGGCGAAGTAACGTACCCGAAAGCTCGGATCAGGAACCCGGGGCCGCTGCCGCAAGGTGGCGGCCTCGGAGCGATCGCCAGATCTTGAGGACCAGCACCACGAGCGCGAGCGTCCAGGCGATCCAGATCAGGCTCGACCAGTAGAGGAACGTCAGGTGGTGCTTCCCGGTCGGCGTGAGCGCCGTGGGGAGCCCGTGCCGGCGGTAGAGCGCCAGCACGTCCATCAGGATCGCCACCGTGCCGTGGACCAAGAAGCCGGCGTAGATGCTGCGCGTGCGCATGGCCAGCGAGCCCAGGACCACGCCGGCCACCATGGCGCCGCAGGCCTCGAGGTACGGCTTGCCGAAGTGGATCATGCAGTAGGGGACCACCATGGCCCAGATGGCGCCGGCGCCGAACACCCGCATCGCGCGCAGCTGGAAACCGCGGAAGAAGATCTCCAGCGTGAAGAACTGCAGGATGTAGAGCAGCTCCCAGATGGCGAAGTCGAGCCAGGAGCGGCCGGCCTGCTTGTACATCGGGTAGTAGTTGGCGAAGTCCGGCTGCCGGCTGGCGAGCAGCAGAACCGGCACCATCACCACCACGCACATCGCGTAGATCCAGGCGTGTGAGAGGAAGCCAGCGCCGCGCAGGCCAAAGTCGGCTAGCCGATCGCGGGGGAAGAAGCGCCGCCACAGGATGAGCGGCACGACGTAACCCCCGATGCGGGTCAGCCCCCACCACAGGCGGAGGTAAAGCTCGTCGTAGACGGCCAGGTCGAAGAAGCCGTGGGGGTGGTCGTGCACCCGGCGCGCGAGCCAGGGGCGAATCGACCGCTCGAAGAAGTCGCCGCGCCCGTAGTACTCCTGCATCACCAGGATCAGCGCCACCAGGGTCAGCGCCACGATCGGCCGGTAGTCGGTCTCGCCGCGGGCGTCCAGCTCGCGCCGCAGCGCCAGCGCCTCGCGGTCGAGCTCGCGCCAGGTCCCACGGAAGAACCACCAGACGATCGGGGCGATGATCGCCAGCAGCGGAATGGGGGTGGCCCACTTCACCGCGGGCAGCTCGAGCCAATGCATGATCCCTGGCCGCGAAACAATAATATATTCCGCGCGTGAGCGCTGACGACGAATCTGGGGGTGAGGAGAAGGCCGCTCCGACCGCTTCGAAGCTCGGCCGGTTCATCCAGACCTACCACGGCTTCCTCTCCAGCTTCGTGATCGGGGTGGCGGGGCTGGTGGCGACGTCGATCTGGCAGTACCGGCAGTCGCAGATCGCGGCGCAGCAGGCGCACTCCGAGCAGGTGATCGCGCAGACCAAGGCGGAGAACGACTGGCGGATCGCGCGCGCCGAGATCCTGTCCAAGAACCTGAACGTGCTCTCGGCGCAGGGGCCGGGGAGCGCCGACCAGCGGTTCGGCGTGCTGCTGTCGCTCACGCGCGGAGCGATCATCGATCCCGAGCTGGCCGTGTCGTACGCCATGGAGCTGGGGAAGGACAACCCGACCTACATGCGCACGGTGCTGGAGGCGACCGGGCAGAAGAACTACCAGCAGCTCGCGCAGGGGTTCAAGCTGACCTGCGCCCAGCGGTTCGGCGTGCAGCGCGCGGCCGACATCTGCAAGGACGACGCGCTGGCCGAGCGCTCGGACGCCATCGCCCAGGTCGTCGCCGACGAGATGGACGCCACGGCCGCGGTCCACGGCGCTGCCGCGGCCGGCCCCATGGCGATCTTGCGCGAAGAGCGCGAGGTGCAGACCTCGCCGGGCAAGCTCGAATGGCTGTTCGAGCCCTACCTCGAGGATCTCTATGACCGCCGCGTCTGGCAGGAGATCGAGCGGTTCGAGGACTTCTCGACCGGCGCGCATCTGGTGGCGGCGCTGGCGCTTTCCACCGCGCGCACGGGCGAGATGGTGAGCACCGCCGAGGCCTCGCTGATCGAAAAATTCCACGCCGATCACCGCAAGTGGCTGGCGTCGTACCTGCTCGGCACCACCTGCGGCGGCGACTGTCGCGGCAAGCTGGTGAACGCCATGCTGACCGGCTACGTCCAGGCGCAGGGCGACTACGACGAGCCGTTCCGCCGCCTGCTGATCCAGCCGCGGGCCGAAGCGGCCTCGGCGTTCGCGCACCTGCACACCCGCTTCCTCTGGTGCCAGGTCGACGCCGCGGCCGAGGCGCAGTTCCGCGACAGCGTGCTGGTGCCGGCGTTCAACGAGGCGCTGCCCGACCCCAGCAAGCCGCCGCCCAAGAACACGGCCGCGGCGGTCGAGGATCTGGTCGATCTGCTGGCGCTGGTCCCCGAGCCGCCGGCCAGCGACGCGGCGGCGACGGCGGCCTGGAAGAAGGTCATGGCCGAGCTCGACCACAGCGTCGAGCACCTCGGGCGGACCTACAACGCGCGACGAGCAGCTTCGGCGCGCGAGCGGTCGAACCCGCCGCCCATGATCCGGAAGGTGAACTTCTGCGGCGCGCCGCCGGCGCCGGCGGCCGACACCCCGGGCGGGGCCAAGCCTTGAGCGTCACCCCCACCGCCGGCGCGCAGCGCACGCTCCTCGACATGAACGGCTACCAGTGGACGGTGCTGTTCGCCGCCTGGCTCGGCTGGGGGTTCGACTGCTTCGACGGCCTGCTGTTCAATTATGTGGCGCCCAACTGCGTCCCGACGCTGCTGGGCCTGACGATAGGCTCGCCGGCCGCGCGCGCGGCGACGCTCCACTGGGGCGGCGTCCTGACCGCGCTGTTGCTGGTCGGCTGGGCCACGGGCGGCATCCTGTTCGGCGCCATCGCCGACCGGATCGGGCGCGCGCGCACGCTCATGCTGACCATGCTGCTCTACGCGCTCGGCACGGCGCTCTGCGCGGCGGCGCCGAACATCTGGGCGCTGGTCGCCTTCCGCGTGGTCGCCAGCCTGGGGATCGGCGGCGAGTGGGCGGCCGGCGCGGCCATGGTCGCCGAGGTCGTCCCCGAACGCCGCCGCGTCGAGGCCGGCGCGCTGCTCTACACCTCGGCGCCGTTCGGGCTGTTTCTGGCCACCTTCGCCAACTTCCAGATCGCGGGTGTGCTGTTCAAGAGCTCACCCGAGACCTCGTGGCGCTTCGTCTTCCTCTGCGGCCTCATCCCGGCCGCCGTCGCCTTCGTGGTGCGGATGTTCGTGCGCGAACCCGATCGCTGGCGCCAGGCCGCGGCCGCCGCGCGCCGCCCTCGGTTCGCCGAGCTGTTCTCCCGACAGAACCGCGCGCTCACGCTCTCCGGCTTCGCCATGGCGGTGATCGCCCTCATCACCTGGTGGAGCGTCAACGCCTTCCTGCCCATCGTCTCCACCGGCCTCGCGCAGGTGACCGCCAAGGCGAACGGTCTCGAGCGCCCCGCGACGCTGGCGCTGGTCGAGCACTGGAAGGCGCTGGCCACCAACGTCTTCAACCTGGGCGGTCTCATTGGAACGCTGCTGACCATCCCGGCCGCCAAGGTGATGGGGCGGCGCAAGATGTTCGCGCTCTATTATTTCCTCTCCGGTCTGGCGGTGCTGGCGACGTTCGGCCTCGATCTGCCGCCCGAGCAGCGGCTCTACATGTACTTCTTCATCGGCATCACCGTCTTCGGCGTCTTCGGCAGCTTCACCTATTACCTGCCCGAGCTCTTCCCCACCCGGCTGCGCGGCAGCGGCGCCGGCTTCTGCTACAACGTCGGCCGCTTCATCGCCGCCGCCGGCCCGTTCCTGGTCGGCACCGTCGCCGCGCGCGGCGCCAACTCGCTCGAGACCGCGCTCGGTGCCCTGTTCTGGGTCGGCGTGGTCCCGCTCGTCGGCGTCGTGCTGGCGCTCTCACCGGTGGTCATCGAGACCAAGGGGCGAGAGCTGGCTTGACCTGTTCTGCGCCCGAATCGCCCGTCGGCGCTGCGCCGGAAGCGTTCGGGCTGTTGTGAACGACGCTAGCCCTTCTTGATCATGTAGGTCAGGAGGTCGACGCAGCGGTGGCTGTAGCCCCACTCGTTGTCGTACCAGCTGACCAGCTTGAAGAAGTTGCCGTTCAGCTCGCTCGAGCTGCCGGCGTCATAGATGCTCGAGCGCTCGTCGTGGATGAAGTCCGACGAAACGACCTCGTCCTCGGTGTAGCCGAGGATCCCCTTGAGGTAGCCCTCGCTGGCGCTCTTCATGGCCGCGTTGATCTCCTTGATCGACGTCGCCTTGGTGGTCTTGAGGGTCAGATCGACGACCGAGACGGTCGGCGTCGGCACGCGGAAGGCCATGCCGGTCAGCTTCCCCTTCACCTCGGGGAGGACCAGCGCGACCGCCTTGGCCGCGCCCGTCGACGAAGGGATGATGTTGATGGCGGCACTACGCCCACCTTTCCAATCTTTGCGCGACGGACCGTCGACCGTCTTCTGCGTGGCCGTGTAGCTGTGCACGGTGGTCATCAGCCCCTCGGCGAGGCCGATTCCTTCCTTCAACAGGACATGGACGACCGGCGCCAGGCAGTTGGTCGTGCACGACGCGTTGGAGACGATGTTGTGTTTGCCCGGCTCGTACTTCTCGTGGTTGACGCCCATGACCACGGTGATGTCCTCGCCCTTGGCCGGCGCCGAGATGATCACCTTCTTCGCCCCCGCGGCCAGGTGTCCCTTCGATTTTTCCGCCTCGGTGAAGAGGCCGGTCGACTCGATCACGTACTCGACGCCCAGCTTCTTCCAGGGGAGCTCGGCCGGCGACTTGGCGCTGACCACCTGGATCTCCTTGCCGTCGACGGTGAGCACGTCGTCGGCCTCCTTGTCGGACCCCGACTTCTTCGAGCCGACCTCGCCGCCGAACTTTCGCTGCGTCGAATCGTACTTCAGCAGGTAGGCGAGGTTGTCGGCCGGGACGATGTCACCGACCGCGACCACCTCGACCTCTTTCCCGAACAGTCCCTGCTCGTGCAGGGCGCGGAAGACGAGGCGACCGATCCGACCGAAACCGTTGATGGCGATGCGAGTGCTCATTGCGTTCTCCCGTTCTTTCGAATGTGAATTCCGAGATTTGAGGGCCGGACTTTATATGACCCGGGGCGCCTCTCCAAGCCAGTCGCGCCCGGGCCACGGCGCGCCGCGGAACGCTCCCGCAGCCTCGGGGATCTCAGGGTTCTTGCCGAGCCGCGCGCCGCAGCAGGACCACCGTCGCGCCGGCACCGCCGGAGCGGGGCGGGGCGGGCGCGAACGCCATGACGCCGGCGCGCGCGGCCGCCGCGCTGGCCAGCCACGCCGCGAACGCCGGCCGGAGGACCGCCGCCCCCGCTTCCGAGTTCTGGCCGCGCCCATGGATGACCAGCACCGCCCGGCGACCCTCCGCGCGCGATCGGATCAAGAACCGCTCGGCGTCGCGCAACCCCTCGTCGCGCGTGCGGCCGTGAAGGTCGATCTCCGCCTCGGGGCGTGGGTCGCCGCGGCGGAGCGCGCGCAGCACCGCCGCGCTGACGTCGGGCGCGCGGCCCGAGACGGCATCGCCCGACGCGTCCACCTCGAACGCGGCCGTCTCTCGCGACGGGCGCGCCGGGGCGCGCGGCCGAGGGGCCGGCGCCGGTCCCGCCACGCGGCGCGCGCCGCCCGCCAGCGGCCGCGCGCCACGCATCGCCTCCTCGAACGCCTCGTCGTCCGGCGTCCTCGGCACGGCGCCGCTACAGCTTGCGGAAGGCGTCGATGACTTTGTGGATGACCTTACCGTTCGGATCGCTGCGCGCGCGGTCGACGGCCGCGACCAGCGTCAGCTTCTGGTGGTAGGCGACGCCGGTGTGGCCCCCTTCCCGCCCCCACTGACTCATCAGGCCGACCTGTCCCTTGGCCAGCGAATCCTGATCGCGGTACTCGCAGATCACGGTGTCGATGCTCTGGACGCGCCCCTCCTCGCAGTAGGCGGCGCCGTAGGGGACCGGCTGCAGCGGCGCGAACCCCTCGGGCGCGAGGCCCGCCGAGCGCCAAGCGCTCTCGACGGCGTCGGTGTGCGGCGTCCCGTCGACGTGCGCCGGAGGCGCGGCCGGCGCCGCAGCGGGCGCGCCGGGAGCGGCGGGTGCGCCGGGAGCCGCCGCGGGCGCACTCTCCTTGTGACAGCCGGCAGAGAACAACAGAAGACCGGCGACGAGGCCGCTGGCCAGCTCGAACGATGCGCGTCTCATGGCGATGCTCCTCTCGGTCCTAGCGCTTGAATCCATTGCCGTGGCCGCCGCCCGGGTGCGGGCCGCCCCCGCCGCCGTGCCAGCCATTGCCCGGAGGCGGACCGCCGTGACCCGGAGGTGGGCCGCCGTGACCCGGGGGTGGACCACCGGCCGGATGCCAGCCGCCGTGCGGGCCGCCCGGCTCGTGTCCGGGAGGGCCGCCGCGCCAGCCGCCATGCGGACCGCCCGGCTCATGCCCGGGAGGACCACCGTGCCAGCCGCGGTCGTGCCCGCGTTCGAAGCTCCGGTGCTCCTCGTCGCGGCGCCACTCCTCGTGACGCTCGTGCATCACCATCTCGCGCCGGTCGGGACCGCCGCGCCAGCCGGGGCCCGGTCCCGGTCCGCGCCAGCCGGGGCCGACAGGACCGCGCCAGCCGGGATTCTCGCGCCACCCCGGGCCGAGGCGCCACCCCGGACCGCCGCCGACCAGGAATTCGGCGTGGAACGTCGGCGGCGCAATCGCCACGTCGATGATCGGCCGGTCGTAGACCATGGGTGCGTAGACGTCGTTGACCACCATGAACCGAGGCCCGTCGGCGTAGAAGACCGGGTCGTATGCGCCCGTGTACCAGTAGGCGTTGCCTCTCATCTCGAAGTGCGCCGACGCCGGCGGAGCGTACCAGTGATAGTGCGGCCCCTGCAGGTAGCAGTAAGTCGGGCCGCCGAGCTGGACGCTGGCGTCGACGATCGGATGCGGGCCGTAGAACGAATAGCGCGGGCCCTCGTACCCGTACGGCGTCGGATCGCCCACGAAGTACTGCTGGCCGTTCACCTCGCGAAAGAGCCGCGGGTCGGACGGCGGGTAGTCGTGAAAGTGCGGGACGTCGATCTCGCAGAACCCATGTCCGATCCGCTTCGGGATCGGATGTCGGGACATGTATTGAACGACCTCAGCATGTGCGACGCCGGCGACACCGGCGAACGCGAACAGAAAGGCTGCCAGAATCAAACATCTGCGCATTTGCGGGTCTCCTTGTCTGCCCTTCGGGGTCGATGATCATACGCTTACCGGCCGCCGGCGATACGTTTGAATGAAGCTCTGCCAGTTCGGCGCGGCACGTTTCGTGCCCCATGTAGGTGCGATTGTCCGCGAATTTCCTCGGTGTATGCGCGAATACGGATCGAGATGCGCCTTGATTCGGCGCGCGCGATCGCGCACGGTGGAGATTGCTTTACACGTGGAGAGGGCGATGGCGCAAAAGAAGGTTCTGCTGGTCGAGGACGATCTCGAAATTAGGGACATCCTGCAGGATCTCTTGGAGGCGGAGGGCTACGACGTCATTCCCGCCAGTCACGGACGCCAGGCGCTGGAGTTTCTCGCGGGGACACCGGCCGCCGATCTGCCGCAACTCGTGGTGCTCGACATGATGATGCCGCTGGTGGATGGATCGCAGGTCCTCGCCTCGATGAAGAGCGATCCCAAGCTGTCGCCGATCCCGGTGGTGGTGCTGAGCGCCGTCGCGCGCGAGCGTCCCGCCGGCGCGGCCGCGTTCCTGCGCAAGCCGATTCCGTTGCAGAAGTTCTTCGACACCGTCCGCAACTTCGTCGAGTCGGGCATGCCCCGGCTGGCGACGACGTCTTAACCGGGACGTTCGCTCCCCAGGCGCGATCTCGTTCGGGAACCGATCAGCGCTCGGCGTGGGTCGGGGCGGCGCCGGTGTAGGGCTCGGGGTTGCTGACGGGTGACGGGGGCTCTTTGTCAGCAATTGTCGTCGGCCCCTGCAGGCGCGCCGCCTGCTCGTCCTCGGCCTCGATGAGGGCCGCGTCCTTGGCGACGAAGTCGCAGCTCTGGCGAAGCGTCCGCGCGCGGTCGACCTGTCCGAGCCGGTAGTAGGCGACCAGCCGCCAGAAGCACCCCTCGGAATCGGCGCGCGCGTCGAGGTCGCGAAGGTGGAACAGCACCGTCTGCCAGCGATCGGCCTGCGCGGGGCTGCGCGCGGCCTTCTCGGCGTCATCGAGCTGGTCGCGCCGGTTCTGCGCCAGCGCCTTTTTCGCCGCTTCGGGATGGCTCGGAAATGGGGTGAGGCGGACGTCCTCGTTGATGATCAACGACTTCTGCTTGGCGAGTCGCGTCGGCCTGGCGCGCGCCGCCTTCGTCTCGGGCGCCGTCTTGGCCTTGGGGGCTTTCTTCTTGACGGTCTTCGTGCCGGTCGGCTTGCGCGCCTTCTTCTTCGCGCTGGCGGCGGCCGCCGGGGGCGCGCCCTTGGCCCCCTCCGGGGTGGATGCCGCGTCGGCGCGCGTCGTCCCCCAGGCCAGCGTCACGATCAGCGCGGACAACTGAAGGATTCCACGCCCCGACGACATTCCGAGAGAGTATCCGTTCGCTCCCCCTGCTGCAAAACCTGATTTTCGCGGCGCGGCGTGCCGAGCCGCCCGCCAATTGATAGCTCTTCCAATGAAGGTGGGAGTAGGATGCTGAAGGCGAGCGAGACGATGCACTTCTCGGGACAGAGTCGCCTGCGGCTGGTCACGCCGCCGGCCGCCGCGCAGCCGCTGGAAGACGCGGAGCTGGCGCGGGCGCTCATCGCCGGCGAGCCACGCGCCGCCGAGCTGGCCTGGGATCGCTACGCGCCGCTGGTCCATGGGATCGTCAGCCGGGCGCTCGGCCCCGACGCCGAGGTCGAGGACGTCACCCAGGAGATCTTCTACCGGCTGTTCTCGCGCATCCGCCTGCTGAGGAAGCCGGAGGCGCTGCGCAGCTTTGTCGTGTCGTTCGCGGTCCGGATCGTCAAGTGGGAGCTGCGGCGCCGGCGCGCGCGGCGCTGGCTGACGCTGTCCGAGACCGGGGACATCCCCGACGATCAGCTGCTGTTCATGAACGTCGACAACCACTACGCGCTCCGGAGGCTCTATAGCCTCCTCAATCTGCTGTCGACGCGCGAGCGGTTGGTGCTGGTCCTGCGCCACGTCGAGGGGATGACGCTGGAGGAGATCGCCGAGGCCATGGAGATCTCGCTGGCCACGGTGAAGCGGACCCTGCGGCACGCCTCGACACGCCTCTCCGAGCTGGTCGACGCCGACGCCGAGCTGCGGTCCCCCAACCGATCGGAGAGCGTCAAGCGGAGGCCGCCGCCGTGACGGGCGATCGCCAGGGCCAGGGCCGGCGCGACGAGGACGGCGACCTTCGGCCGCGCGCGGCGGCGCTGACGGCGTTGGCCCGCAAGAGCCTCGGGCAGCTGTCGCCCGCCGAGCAGGTGCGCGGCCGTCAAATCCTGCGCACGCGGCTCGAGCGGCGGCGACGGCGAATCGTTTGGTCGCTCGCGCTGTCGGGCGCCGCCGCGGCCGGCTTCGCGGCCGTCCTGCTCGGACCGCGGGTGCTCCACCGCGGCGAGGGCGCGCCGCTCGCGTACCAGGTCGAGGGGGGCGCGCTCGCCTCCGACGGCCGCATCGAGGCGGGCACGGGCGTCGAACCGGCGCTCCACTTCGCGGACGGCACCGTCATCGCCTTGGCGCGCGGGACGCAGGGCCGGCTGGCGGGCGTCGACGGGCGCGGCGCGCACGTCGCCATCAGCGACGGGACCGCGTCGGTGAGCGTGGTGCCGAAACCGCGCGCCCGCTGGACGGTCGACGCCGGACCCTTCGTCATCCACGTCCACGGCACCGTGTTCACCGCGGCCTGGAACGAGGCGAGCGGCCGGCTGGACGTGAAGCTCGAGCGGGGATCGATCTCCGTCGAGGGACCGGTGACGGGCGGCCCGATCGCCATGCGCGCCGGCCAGCGGCTGACGGTGGCGATGCGCCAGTCGCGCGTCCTCCTGCGCGCCATCGACGATCGCGCCGGCGACCTGGCCGAGAGCGACACCACGATGGCGGCGCCGGGCGTCGAGGTCGCGCCGCCGCCCACCCTGGCTGCGGCCGCGCCCCTCGAAGCGCCTGCCGCGCCCGCGCCCCGATTGGCCGGGCATGCGGCCCACGTCGCCCGCAGCTGGCCGTCGGCGCTGGCGGCGGGTGATTTCACCTTCATCGTCGAGGACGCCGAGCGCGACCTGCCGCATGCGCTGCGGCTGGCGAGCTCCGATGACCTGGCCGCGCTGGCCGACGCCGCCCGCTACCAGCGCCGCGACGATCTGGCGCGCCGCGCGCTCGAGGCGCAGCGGCGCCGCTTCCACGGCTCGCCGCGCGCGGCCGACGCCGCGTTCTTCCTGGGCCGCCTCGACGAGAACGACGGCGCGGGCCTGGTGCACGCGTTGCGCTGGTACGACCGCTACCTCGGCGAGGCGCCGAGCGGCTCCTACGCGGCCGAGGCGCTGGGGCGCAAGATGGTGGCGATGCGCGACCTCTACGGCGTGACGACGGCGCGCACGGTGGCGGACGAGTACGTCCGCCGGTTCCCGCGCGGCAGCTACGCCGGCGCCGCCCAGGCGTTGCGCGCGCAGGCCCGGTGATCGCGCGCGGCCGCCGCAACCTGGCTTGGCTGGTCGTGGTCGCCCTTCTGTTGACCGAGACGGCGACGGCCCGCGGCGCCTCGGTGCCTCTGCCGCCCCCCAAGGTGATCCTGGTGCGCCCACCCGCTGCCCCGGCGGCGGTGACCGAGGCGCTGGTGCGGCTGCGGGGCGAGCTGGTGGCGGCCGGGTTCGCCGCCGAGGTGGTCGAGACCGCGCTGGGCGCCGACGTGCGCGGCTCGCTCGAGAAGCTGGCGCCCGCCTCGGCGGGCTCGGCGACCGCGCTGGTGGCGGTCGTGGCCAGCGCCGATCCGGCCAACGTCGATCTGTGGGTCATCGATCGGGTCACCGGCAAGACGGTGGTGCGAAAAGTGAACGCCGGGGCGACCGATGGGCCGCGGGTGGCCGAGGTGCTCTCCGTACGGGCGGTCGAGCTTCTGCGCGCGAGCTTCCTCGAGCTGGCCATCGCCACGCCGCCGCCCAGCGCCGAGGCGCCGCCCCCGGCCCCGGTCGTGGAGAGGTTCGCCACCGAGACGCTCGAAGAGGCCGACTGGACCTGGGCGGTCGAGGCGGGCGGCGGCACGGCCGACGCCCTCCGAGGCCCCTGGAACGTCATCCTCTCCGTCGCGCGCCTCGAGCGCGCGTTCGGGCGGCGCCTCTGCGCGCGGATCAGCTTCGCGGGCCTGGGGACGGCCGCGCGCGTGAACACGCCCGAGGGCTACGTCGGCGTCTCGCAGACGGTGCTGCTGGCCGAGCTGATCGCGCGCTTCCGGCGCGACCGGCGGATCGAGCCGATCGTCTCGCTGGGCGCCGGATCGCTGCGCCTCGCCGCCGACAGCCACGAATCGGCCCCCTACGCAGCGGTGAGCGGCGCCCGCTGGTCGGCCGCGGCCGACGCGGGGGTCGGCGTGCGCCTGCCGCTGCGCCGCCACCGCTTCGAGCTGGGGGTCGAGGTCCACGCGCTCCTCGCCCAGCCCTACCCGTCGGTCCGCTTCTTCGACACCGAGGTCGCCCGCGCCGGACGGCCGTCGGTGATCGGGAGCGTCACGCTGCTGGGGGGGATCTGATGGGCCGCTCCCCCCACCGTTTCGCGCTGGCCAGCCTGGTCGTCGGCCTATCCGCGCTCGGTTGCTCGGCGGGGCCGATCGAGGTCGCGACGCTGTCGCCGGACACGCTGACCACCGGGCTGGTCGCTTACTGGCCGCTCGACGAAGGGAGCGGCACGCTGGCGGACGATGAATCCGGAAACGGCCACAACGGCATCATCTCCGGGCCGATGTGGGTCGCCCCCCCCACCGCCAAGTTCGGGTCGGCGCTCCAGTTCTCCGGTCCCAATTACATGAGCGCGGGGGGCTTTCCCTTCGCGACCCCGAGCTACAGCGTGTCGGCCTGGGTCTTCATCGTGCCGAACCCGTACTCCGGGCCGATCGCCAACATCGTCAGCACGGACGCACCCGGGGGCGGCTGGGCCCTCTACGCCAACTTTGGTCCAAGCGGTGACGGCTACGAGTTTCACTTCTTCTCGCAGGCGGCCCCGCAAGGCTACGCGTCCGCCGCCTGCAACACGTGCTTCGTGCCGGGGAGCTGGGTTCACCTCGCGGCGGTCGTCGACGGCGACGCCTCGACGCTGACCCTCTACGTGAACGGCGCGCCCGCCAAGGTGACGACCACGCCGACCGCGATCCTCCCCGGGAGCTCGACGCTCTACCTGGCGCGCTCGGCGGCGCTCAACCCCGCCTTCCCGCTCGCCGGCTTCGTCGACGACGTCGCCATCTATTCGCGCGCGCTGGTCGGGGAGGAGGTCGCGCAGCTCGCGCAGGCGCCGGTCCTACCCACACCGCCCACCCAGTAGCGCGACGCCCGCGACTACTCGGCGGCCCGGACGGCCAGCGCCGAGAACTGGGCGAAGAAGTGGCGCAGCTTCTCCTTGCGCGCGTCGGAGACGTAGTCGAAGTTGGTGCCGCGATCGACCACCTCCCAGAAGTCCTTGGAGGTGATGGCCAGCATCTCGTCGCGGATCGAGCGCAGCCGCTCGGGCGATTCGTTCTTCATGTCGTCGTAGATCGCCTGCGCCCGCGAGGTCTCGCCGTTCACCAGGTAGAACGAGGCCAGCTTGGCCTGCGCCTTGCGCACGCCGCGCAGCGCCCGCTCCTCGGCGCGGTCGTCGATCTCCAGGAAGATCGCCAGCAGCCGGTCGTGCGCGGGTGAGCGGCGCGCGCTGGCCACCTCGCACAGCGCGCAGAGGTCGTAGGCCGCCGTCTCGGTCACGAACCCCATCCCGCCCGCGTGCGCCAGCCGCGCGTAGTACTTGAAGTGTCCGGCGATCTCGATGACGGTGGCCTGCGCCCAATCGGCGTCGGCTTCCGGCGCCAGCAGCGCCTCCGCCAGCTGGCGGTACTGGTTGAGAACGTTGTACGCCGTGCGCACGTCCTTGCCGTTGAGCGCGGCCCGCAGATAGGTGTTCATGAACTTCACCACCAGCACGAAGACCTCGCGGTTACCCGCGGAGAGGGCCGCTTCGCCGACGTAGCGGGTGTCGATGGCCACCACGTGCGCCATCTCCGGCATGCTGTCCAGCGCGGCCCCGAACACCTCGCGGATCTGTCGCAACCCCTTCCATTCGAGCCAGGTGCGGCGCTGGGCCAGGTCATCCAGCGACTCGTCCGCCAGCGCCACGAAGTCGGGGTCGGTCCGCAGCGGCGCGCCGATGGCGAACCATTCGCTCTCCAGGTCGGCCTTGCGGCTCTGGTAGTCGACCAGCAGGCGCCGCATGGCCGCCGAGGCGTCGGAGGCGATCACCTTGTCCTTCTGTCCGAGCGCGTTCACCGCGATGTCGGCCAGGTGGGCGAGGCCGCTCACCGCTTGCGCCTGCCGCTCGGTGAAGGTCCGACCGGTCGCGCGCCCGTCGCGGGCGGTCGCGCGCTCCAGCGTCTGCACGCCGATGCGGGCGATCACCTTTTCGGGGTCGAGGAAGTCGAACACGTACGCGAAGTAAGGGACGAGAATGAGCAGGCTCGCCGAGGACATGAGCGCCGTCGCGGTGACGGTCACCTGCGGGACGTAGTCGGTGCGAACGACGAAGCTGACCCAGACGGACTCGACGCAGGCGATGACGAAGAAGCCCATCACGCCGAGGTTGATCTTGTCGCGGAAGAACAGGTCGGCGACGCGCGAGGTGTAGCGGGTGGCGGCCAGCTGGACGACGATGGAGACGACCGTGATGGCGATGCCGAGGACCGCGGCGATCACCTGCGAGAGGCTGCCGAGCGCGTTCTGCATGGTCAGCGAATCGAAGTCGAACAGCTGGCCGAGCGGCCCGTCCTTGTGCTTGGCGGTCGAGGCGTCGACGACGAAGTAGTCGATGAGCCACAGCGCCGCGAACAGCGTGAGCGCGAAGGCCGCCAGCGCCGCCAGGGTGGCCAGCGAGCGCGTGCGGACCCGGGTGGGACGGGGCGGCATGGACCGGCATGTTACCCTAGAGCGATGTTCGGAGGTCCCGCCTCGCCGTCCGAGGCCGCGCTGTTGCTCGCCATCGACGTGGGGAACACCAACGTCTCGCTGGGTCTGTTCCAGCGGAACGGCGGCCCACGCTGGACATTGCGGGCCGACTGGCGCCTCGAGACCCGCTCCGGGCGGACCGCCGACGAGTACGCGGCGCTGCTGGGCGAGCTGTTTCGCCGGGCGTCGCTCGACCTCGACGCCGTCACGGCGGTCGCCATCTCCTCGGTGGTTCCGCCCGCGCTGGCACCGCTGGCCCAGCTCTGCCGCCGGCACCTGGAAATCGAGCCACTGATCGTCGGTCCCGGCATCAAAACCGGCGTGCCCGTGCTGTACGAGAACCCGCGCGAGGTCGGCGCCGACCGGATCGTCAACGCCGTGGCCGCCTACGACCGCTGGCCGCAGGGGGCGATCGTGGTCGACTTCGGCACCGCCACCACCTTCGACGTGGTCACCGCGCGCGGCGAGTACGCGGGCGGCGTCATCGCGCCCGGCCTCTCGGTGTCGGCCGAGGCGCTCTACCAGGCGACCGCCAAGCTGCCGCGCGTGGAGATCGCCCGCCCGGCCTCGGTGATCGGCCGCAACACCGTGGCCAGCATGCAGGCCGGGCTGGTCTTCGGCTATGCCGGGTTGGTCGACGCCATCGTCGGGCGGATCCGCGGCGAGATCGACTTCGCGCCGCGCGTCGTCGGCACCGGCGGGCTGGCGCCGCTCATCGCCGCCGATGCGCGCAGCATCGACGAGTGCGACGACCTGCTGACGTTGCGCGGCCTGGCGATCATCCACGATCGCAACCGGTGATGGAT